>DATCFQ010000390.1:0-5064 GCA_036509495.1 Caulobacteraceae bacterium | reverse complement strand
CCACGCCAACATGTTCGGCTGCGACCTGCAGGAGGCCAACCTCATCGGCGCCAGCCTGAAACGGGCGGACCTCAGGGCCTGCTGCCTCAGGGGCGCCAATCTCTCCAACGCCGACATGTTCGAAGCGGACCTGCGCGAGGGCATGATCGCCGCCGTCGACAAGGTGAAGGGCCTGCGCATCCTCGAGCCGGTCAGGCGGGTGGGCGAGGCCTATGGCGCCATCCTGGCCGGGGCCAACCTGGAGCGCTCGCGCCTCTCGGGCGTGGTGGCCGTGCGGGCGGACTTCACCGACGCCAAGCTGAAGGACGCCAAGCTGGTGCGGGCCAATCTGAAGCAGGCCTCGCTGAACGGCGCCGACCTGGCGGGCGCCGATCTCTCCGGCGCGGACCTCTCGGGCGCCGATCTGCGCGATGCGGTGCTGTCCGGAGCACGCCTCACCGCCTGCAAGTTCGACGACGCCGACATGACCGGGGTGCTCACCGACGAATCCGTCGGCGCCGATGTCACCGGCCTGCCCTACGACCAGATGCTGCGCGACCACGCCCTCTGGTGCGAAACCCAGGGCGCCAAGGGCGCGCCTTCGGTGTTCGACGGCGCGGACCTGCGGCGGCTGGGCTCGATCAAGGGGCTGAACCTGACGGCCCTCAGCGCCCGCAAGGCGGTGTTCTACGGCCTCGACATGGAGGGCGTGCAGCTCCAGGGGGCGCGGCTGGAAGGCGCCGACCTTCGGGCCTGCAATCTGCGCCGGGCCGACCTCAGGGGCGCCAAGCTGATGGGCGCGCGGCTCGCCCATGCGGATTTGCGCGAGGCCCAGCTCGGCCCGCTGCTGATCTCCGCCGACCGGGTGATGCCCTGCGACCTGACCGGCGCGGTCCTGAAAGGCGCGGACCTGTCGCACGCCGACCTGCGCCACGCCCTTCTGACCCGGTCGGACCTGACGCGGGCCAACTTCACCGGCGCGTCGATGAGGCACGCCGACATCACCGACGCGCAGCTGCGCTCGGCCCGCGGACTGGAGACTCTTTTTTAGCATTAACGGCTCGGCGACACTCGCCGTGGCAAGCTGGCGACACACAAGGTTCGGACACAGAACGGTGACTTCGGACACGGGCGGCGGCCGCCGGCGGATCAGCCAGGCGGAACTCGACATCATGACCCAGGCGCACGAACGCCTCGCCGCCGGCAAGGCCGGCGGTCGGCGAATCTCGCTGCGCTTCTCGGACCTGTCGGGCCTGGATTTCAGCGGGCGCGAGCTGTCGGACGCCGACTTCGCGGGCTCGCAGTTCGATAGCGCCCGGATGGCCGGGGTGAAGCTCTCACGGGCCAATCTGTTCGGCTGTTCCTTCCGTCGGGCCGACATGCGCCACGCGATCCTGGTGCGCGCCGACATCCGCGGCGCGACCCTGAGAGGGGCCAATCTTTCCGGCGCCGACCTGACGTCGGCCGACTTCCGCGAAGGCCAGATCGCCATCCCGCATCCGCGCAAGGGCCTGGACATGGTCCGCCACGAGAAGCGCACCGGCGAACTCGACGAAGCCATCCTCACCGGCGCCACCCTGGACGGCTCCATCTTCGAAGGCGTCTCCGCCTACGCGGCCGATTTCACCGACTGTTCGCTCCGCGGCGCCAAGCTCGCCCGGGCGAACCTGAAGGACGCCAACATGTCCGGCGCCATCCTCGAGGACATCGACTTCGGCGGCGCCAATCTTTCCGGAGCACGGCTGACCGGCGCGGTGCTGCGCGGCGTGGACATCGCCAGCATGCGCAGGATGGGCGCCGACGTCTCCGCCTGCCTGGCCGAGCCGACCGCTGGCGCAACCCACCGCGCCGAGGAACTGCTCGCCCGCGCCCAGGGCAACCAGCGCTGGGTGGAGACCGGGGGGCGCGAGCAGCGGCCGGCCGTGTTCGACAACGAGGACCTGCGTCCGCTGGGCGACCGCCTGCGCGGTTTCGTCCTGACCGCCATGTCGGCCAAGGGCGCCTGCCTGGTGGGGCTGGATCTATCCAACGCCCAGCTTCAGGGCGCCAATCTGGAGGGCGCGGACCTGCGCGCCGCCAACCTCACCGGCGCGGACCTGCGCGGCGCGCGGCTGAGCGGAGCCAATCTGACCAAGACGGACCTGCGCAAGGCGTCCTTGTCGGAGCTTCCCCTGGGCGGCCGCTCGACCGCGACCCAGCTACAGACCGCGATGCTGCGCTACGCCAATCTCTCCTGCGCCGATCTGAGCGGCGCCCTGCTCGACCAGGCCGACCTGCGCGGCGCGGATTTCTCCGGGGCCCGGGTCAAGGGCGCGAGCCTGAGAGGCGTCGAACTCACCGGCGTGGTGGGTCTGGACCTGGACCAGCAGGCCGCCTGACACGCGAAAGGGCGACGCGTCGCCGCGCCGCCCTCGCATTCGACCCGGAAAGCCCGATCAGGCCGCCTGGGCGTCGCCCTCGATGGCCGTAGCGGCCTCGACTGCGGTCCCGATCTCGATCCGGCGGGACTTCTTCGCCTCGGGGACCTCTCGCTTCAGCGAAATCGACAGCAGGCCATCGGCCAGGTTGGCGTCGCTCACCACCACATAGTCGGCAAGCTGGAAGCGGCGCTCGAAGTTGCGCTCGGCCAGGCCGCGATGGAGGTATCGGCGGCTGTCGTCATTGGCGGCCTTGCGGCCCTGGACGGTCAGCAGGTTCTCCTTGACCTCGATGGTCAGCTCGTTGGGCCTGAAGCCGGCGACGGCCATCTCGATCCGGTAGGCGTCCTCGCCGACGGTTTCGATGTTGTAGGGGGGATAGCCGGTGGATTCACCGGCGGCGGCCGCGTCCAGCAGCGCGGCGAGGCGGTCGAAGCCGACCACCGAACGGTAAAGCGGGGAAAAGTCGATCGTGCGCATATGCGCCCTCCTTCAGAAGCAAGGGTTCGTATGTCGCGGTCCCCGCGCGCCTTATGGCCTCATGGGTTCCGGGAGGCCCGGACATCCAGCGCCTCCACCCGGCTAGGTGGGAACCAGCCCTCGGCGGTGCAAGCCCTTGCGCGGCGGGCGTTGGTCTGGTCAGGCTCGGTTTCGGCGGCGGAGGAGCGACCATGAGATCACGGCTTGTGGCCGGCGCCCTGGTGGCGTTGGCCTTCGGTGGCGCGGCGCTGTCGCCGGCTCTGGCGACCCCCACCTTCCCGGCCGCCGTGAAGGCCATCGCGCCTCCTGGCGGGGACCAGGATTTCCTGCAGTCGGCCGTCGATAGCGACCACCGCTCGCCGCAGAACAAGGTCCGCGACCGCTGGCGCCATCCGGCGCAGAGCCTGACCTTCTGGGGCATCCGCCCCGGCGACGTGGTCCTCGAACTCGATCCCGGAGGGGGGTATTGGGCCGAGGTGCTGGCGTCCTTCACCAAGGCGACCGACGGCCGCTATATCGGAGCCCTGCCCGACCCGCGCGATCCGAAGGATTCCGACGAGCAGAAGCGCGATCGCGAGCGGTTCCTGGCCCGCTTCGCCGACCAGGCCGTCTGGGGCGAGGTGGAGACCACCGCCTTCGGTCCGACCTCCGGCCCGCTGGCGCCGGCGGCCTCGGTCGACTTCATCCTGACCGGCCGCAACATCCACAATTTCATGTGGCGCGGCATGCTGGACAAGGTGCTGGCCGACTCCTTCATGGCCCTGAAGCCGGGCGGAGTGCTGGCGGTCGAAGAGCACCGGGCCGACCCGCGCGCCATGGTCCCTGACGCCCGCGACGGCTACGTCTCGGAAGCCTTCGTCATCGCCGCCGCGCACAAGGCCGGCTTCGAGCTGGCCGGCCGCTCGGAGATCAACGCCAACCCCAAGGATTCCAAGGACCATCCGTTCGGGGTCTGGACCCTGCCGCCGACCCGCGCCAGCTCACCGCCCGGCCAGCCGCCCAATCCGAACTTCGATCACGCCCGCTATGACGCCATCGGCGAGAGCGACTGCATGACGCTTCGCTTCGTCAAACCGGCCTGACGCGGCGTTGCCGCCCGGCGCGGCGCAGGTTATCGAGAAGTCCTCTCGGCGGAGGACTCCATGGCCACCTTGGAAGAGATCACCACGCGCCTGCAAAAGGCGGTCGCAGAGCAACCGGTCGCGGGCAAGTCCGTGACCATCGACCTGAAAGGCGAAGGCTACGTCCATATTTCGGGTTCGACCGTCACCAACGAGAACACCCCTGCCGATTGCACCGTGATCGTCTCCAAGGACGACCTGGAAGCGATGACCCGGGGCGATCTCGATCCGACCACCGCCTTCATGACCGGCAAGCTGAAGATCAACGGCGACATGTCGGTGGCGATGGCGCTGCAGCCGGTCCTCGCCCGGGCGCGTGGCTGAGGCCCAGCCCGGCGCGCGCGCGCCGCTGGTCTCCACCCCCGAGGCCCCGGCGCCCGGGGGCGCGGAGGCTCGTTGGATCGAAGGCGCCGGCGGCGTGCGCCTGCGCGCCGCGCTGTTCCCGGCCACGGGACACGCCCGCGGTTCGGTGGTGCTGAGCCCCGGCCGCACCGAGCCCATCGAGAAATACTTCGAGGTGACCCGTGACCTGACCGGGCGCGGCTTCGTGGTGCTCGCCCACGACTGGCGCGGCCAGGGCCTGTCGCAGCGCCTGCTGCCCGACCGGATGCGCGGCCATGCCGACGGCTTCGAGGGCTATCTCGACGACCACCGGATGTTGCTGGACGCCTATGCGGCGCGGCTGCCCCGGCCCTGGATCTCGCTCGGCCATTCCATGGGCGGATGCCTGGAGCTGCTGGTGCTGGCCATGGGCGAAAAGCGGTTCGACGCCGCGTTCCTGTCGGCGCCCATGCTGGCCATCTCGACCCGCCCCTGGCCGGCGTGGCTGGCGATGCGGATCGTGCAGGTCTCGAGATGGCTTGGCCACAGCGACGATTACGCCTTGCCGACCTATGATCCATCGGGGGACCGCTTCGGCTTCGACCGGCTGACCCACGACCGGTCGCGCTACGAGCGCTACAAGGCCCAGCTGCGCGCCTGTCCCGACCTCGCCATCGGGGCCCTGACCTGGGGCTGGCTGGATTTCGCCCTGAAGGCCGGCGCCGCCATCGCCGCGCCTGGCGTGC
>DATCFQ010000389.1:0-4069 GCA_036509495.1 Caulobacteraceae bacterium | reverse complement strand
CCGCGGCTCTGAGGTCCATGCCGGCGGCGCCCGGGGTCTCATAGGACGGCAGCGGCAGGCCCTCGGCATGCTCCAGGCGCTGGATGCGGACCTGGACGCTCACGCCAGGGCCTCGGCGATGCGGCGGGCGAGCCGGCGGGCGATGGCGATCTTGGAGGCCCGGGGCCAGGCGTCGGCCCCCTGGCTGTCGATGACGGTCACGGCGTTGTCCTCGCCGCCGACCACCGAAGGATCGGAGACGTCGTTGGCGACGATCCAGTCGCAGCCCTTGGCCTGGAGCTTCTTGCGCGCCGCGGTCTCCAGCGCCCCGGTCTCGGCGGCGAAGCCGATGCTGAGGCGGGGCCTCTGCGGCCCCGGCCGCGACAGGCTGGCCAGGATGTCGGGGTTTTCCACCAGCCTGATCTCGGGCGGGCCGGAGCCGGTCTTCTTGATCTTGCCGACGGCCACGGTCTCGGGACGCCAATCGGCGACGGCGGCGACGAACACCGCGACATCGGCCGGCAGGGCCGCCCGGCAGGCGCCCAGCATCTGTTCGGCCGTCTCCACCTGCACCCTCCAAACCCCCAGCGGGGCGGAAAGCGCGGTCGGGCCGGAGACCAGGGTGACCTCGGCGCCGAGTTCGGACAGGGCCTCGGCGATCGCATAGCCTTGCTTGCCGCTGGAGCGGTTGGTCAGCACCCGCACCGGATCCAGGGGTTCGGCGGTGGGGCCGGCGGTGACCAGGGCGCGGCGGCCGATCAGCGGCCGGCCGGAGGGGGCGTCCAGCGCCTGCTCGATCGCCTCCAGGATCTGAGGCGGCTCGGCCAGCCTGCCCGGGCCATATTCGCCGCAGGCCATCTCGCCATCGTCGGGACCGACGAACAGTACGCCGCGGCCCTCGAGGGCCGCGACATTGGCCCGCACCGCCGGATGCAGCCACATGCGCACGTTCATCGCCGGCGCCATCAGCACCCGCTTGTCGGTGGCCAGAAGAAGGGTCGAGGCGAGGTCGTCGCCCAGGCCCGAGGCCGCCTTGCCGATCAGGTCGGCCGTGGCCGGCGCGACCACCACAAGGTCGGCGGCGCGCGACAGCTCGATGTGGCCCATGGCGGCTTCTTCGGTCAGGGAGAACAGGTCCTGGTGCACGGCTTCGCCACACAGCGCCGCGAGGGACAATGGCGTCACGAACTTCTCACCCGCGCGGGTGAGCACCGGCGAGACCCTGGCCCCGGCCTTGGCCAGAAGACGCGCGAGCTCGAGCGCCTTGTAGGCGGCGACGCCCGCGCCCACGACCAGCAAGATGCGCCGTCCCTGAAGGCTCATGCCGGCTCAAATAGCGCCTGGGGCCCGCCTCGACAAACCGCGAGCCCAGCCGGACTCGGCTTGCGTGCGGCGCCCCTTTACCGCTGGCCCAGGTTGCGGTAAGGAACAAAGCGGGAACGCGTACAGAAGGCGCGTTCAGCTTGGGGAGATGGCAAGATGAACACCAAGTTCGTTTCAGGCGCAACCTTGACGGCCCTGGCGGCCGCCAGCCTGCTGGCGCTCGGGGCCTGCAATCGCGAGGCGGACCATGCGTCCCGCGCCGACGCGGGAGCGGCGACGTCGGACACAGGCGTCCGGCCCTCGCGCGCCAATTATGCAACATCCGATTATGGAAGTTCGCGCAGCAGCGCCGTCGCGAGCAGCGCCGATCGCGACGCCGAGGTCCGCAAGGCGGGCGACGGCAAGCCGCTGTGGGCTTCCAACCGCCAGCGGAGCGGGGAGGAGAATGCTCAGAAGCAGTTCGAGCGCAACGGCGCGGACTTCTCCGCCGCCAGCCTGGACGCCTATGTGAAGACGGCTCACGCCTTCCTGGACTCGCCGCCCAAGGGCGCCCTCACCGTCGCCCGCCGCAATGGCGACGTGCTCTATTACGATCCCAAGGCCAATATCTTCGCCGTCGCCGACCGCGAGGGCGCGCCGCGCACCATGTTCAAGCCGCGCGACGGCATGAGCTACTGGCAGCAGCAGAAGCAGAGCGCCAACGACTCCAGTCGCCGGCGGGACTCCAGCCGCACGGCCTCGCGAGACGACCGGGGGAACGGCGGCGGCGGGGGGAACTCGGACGACGGCGGCGAGGGCTGATCGGGCGGGCGGCGCCCGCCGAGCGGGCGGCCGCCTGGCCTGCGACCATTGCTCCGCTTTGACCGGCGCCCAATAGCGGCCACAAAGCCGCTGTCCAGATCGCGCCTCGGACCCAGCCTTGCTGCAATGCCGGGCTATGGTTAGACAGGCGGTTCGATCGGGGTTGGAGGCGCTCCCGCATGCGTATGTTGTTGCTATCGGCAGCCGCCGCCGCGCCGCTGTTGCTGTTCGGCGCGGGCCCGGCCCTGGCCGACACCACGGTGGAGTCGACGACGACGCCGGTGGCGACCTCGACGGCCAAGAGCGGCCAGCCCGACAATGTGATCATCGCTTCCGGCGCAACGGTGAACGTCTCCGGGCCGGTCGCAGTGACGATGGACTCGTCAAACAACATCACCAACAACGGCACGATCTCGATCACCGGCCAGAACGACTCCACCACGGTCCTGCTGAACGGCGGCAACGCCGGCATTTTCAGCAACAACGGCACGATCACCAACTCCGAGAGCTATACCCGCACCGACACCAACGGCGATGGCATCCTCGATGGGGACTTCGCCAAGGGCACGGGCCGCTACGGCGTGCACCTGGTGGGCTCGAGTCCCCTGGTCGGCTCGTTCACCCTGGCCACGGGCTCCTTCGTCACCGTGCAGGGCAAGAATTCCTTCGGCGTGGCGCTCGATGCGCCGGTGACGGGCGACGTCCTGCAGAACGGCGCGATCGGGATCACCGGCGAGACCACGACCGGCTTTTCCGAGACCGGGGGCGTCACCGGCAAGCTGTTCATCGGGGGCGCGATCACCGCCACAGGCCCGGCGGCGGTCGGCGCCAATATCCAGGGCAATGTCGGCGGCGCCCTCAGCATCTATTCGGCGATCAGCTCGACCGGCTTCAGCAGCACGGTCGCCAGCCCCGACCCCGCCATCAATGCCGCCCTGTTGTCGTCTGACCTCGGCATCTCCGGCTCGGCCGTGCAGATCGGCGGCAACGTCGCGCACGGGGTGTTCCTCGGCGCGCCGCCGGTGGGCACCGTCGCGACCGACACCACCACCGACGCCGACGGCGACGGCATTGTCGACTCCGCCGAGGGCGTGGGCTCGGTCGTCACCTATGGCACAGCTCCGGCGCTGCTCGTCGGCGCCAATGGCCGTGACGTCAAGCTGGGCGCCTACGGCACGGGGACCAACGCCTATGGCCTGATCATCGAAGGCACGGTGTCCGGCAACGGCGTGTACGGCGCCACCTCCACCACGCCCGGGCACTCCGGAACGGGTGTCCAGATCGGCGTGGCCGGCGGCACGGTGCACATCGATGGCGGCATCCATGTCGCGAGCTCCGGAACGATCACCGGCCAGGGCTTCGACAACGACGCCACCGGCATCCACCTGCTGGCGGGAACCACCGTCCCGGCGCTGGTCAACAACGGCTCCATCAGCGGCCAGGCGACCTCGAGCGTCGCCTCCCAGTCGACCGGCCTCCTGATCGACGCCAACGCCTCGCTGTCGAGCCTGAGCAACACCGGAACCATCGGCGCCGCCGTCACCGGCGACCTCGGCAACGCCTCGGCGATCGTCGACCGCTCCGGCAAACTGTCCAGCATCACCAACACCAACGCCATCCTGGCGACCCTGACCCCGGCCGGCCCGGCCGCCGCTGCGACCGGCAAGAGCGTGGCCATCGACGCCAGCGCCAACACCACCGGCGTCACCCTGACCCAGAGCGTCAACGCGACGGCGACCATCATCCCCAGGATCAACGGCGACATCCTGCTGGGCTCGGGCGAAGACAACGTCGACTTCACCGCCGGCACGGTCCAGGGCGCCCTGGACTTCGGCAAGGGCTCGGGCAGCCTGACGATCGACGACGGCGCGGCCTACACCGGCCGGCTGCTGATGACCGGCTCGAACGCCTCGACGGACTTGCTGGCGATCAACGTCAACAACGGCTCGCTCGAGGACGACAGCGC
>DATCFQ010000388.1:0-4701 GCA_036509495.1 Caulobacteraceae bacterium | reverse complement strand
GGCGGACGCCGCCGTTCGCGAACGCCAGAACTCTCCATTCGCATCGCTGGAAGACCTTGGGAACGCCGCGGGTCTCGCCCTTCACGGTGATCTGGAGCGGGTCTACGGGTTCCCTAATGGGCGCTTCGCCATGAGGGTCGTCGATCCTGTCACCGGCGAGATCGCCCGGGCCCGGATCGTGCTGACGCCGGCCGATTCCGAGCGGCCGGTCTGGATCGAGGAGCAAAGCTTCTCGTTGATCGCGCCGTGGGAAAAGGCCACGCTTCCAGCCCATGCCCCCGGCTTTCCTGACCCGACCACGTGAATTGTTGACGGCGGACGGCGGCTTCATGCCGCTGGACCAGGACGCTGGGGCCGCGTGGCGGCGGCCTCTGGTCCTCCTGGCGCGTGAACTGTGCAGTTTCGCCTGGTTCGAAACCGGCCGGGCCAAGGGGTCGGCCGCCGCAGCTGCAGCGCGCCTGCACGCCCGGGCGACCGCGCCGTTCTCCGATCCGGGTTTCCTGCTGCGACGCGGGCCGGGCGGCTTTGGCATCTGGTCGTGGGATATGGACCGGGTCGGCCCGCAATTGAAGGACAGGTACCCGGGACGCGCGCCCCTGGTCTCTCCGGAGAGCCTGGCCCAACCGCCGGGCGACGGCTGGCGCATCGTGAGGGCCACGCCCGGATATGAGGCCCAGTGCTGGATATCCAATGTCCTGGTCGGTTCGGCCTGGCGGCGTCAGCCCTTCGACGACACCGCCTGGCGCTCGTTCACCCGGGTCCAGCGCGGCCCAACCGCGCCGCCCTCGCCGCCGCCAGCCCTCACCTTGCCGCTTTCTCAGACGCCCGATTTGGGTGACTTCGCCCTGGCGGAGATTTCGATGGCCGAAACGGCGCGCGTCGCCGCCGTCAGCCTGGCGGTGGTGTTCGCTGGCGCTGCAGGACTCCTTGCGGGGCAGGCGCTGCGCCTGCGCGGCCTCGCCGACGCCGCCGAGGCCCAGGCTGCCGCCGTCCGCGCCGCCACGCCGCAGTCGGTCTCGGCGGCTCGTCGCGCGTCCCTGCGTCTGGCCGCCTTCCGCAAGCTTTCGGACCGCCCCAACCTGCTGAGCGCGCTATCCTCGGCGCTTGAGGTGCTTCAGCTCTATCGCGTGGAGCCCATGGGTTTCGAGATCGACGGCGATTCCCTGACCTTGACCCTGCCCTATTCGGCCATCGGCGAGACGGACCGCATCGCCTCGGAGCTCGAGGCCAGCGGCGCCTTCTCCGACGCCCGGCCCCTCACCGATGCCGACGCCCAGGTGATCAACCTGAAGCTCCAGTTGCGCCGCGCGCCCGTTACTCCAACCGGATGAAGCGGCAGTCGCCCTGGTCGGTGCGCAGCGTCATGATCTTCTGGTTGCGGTCCAAGATCACGGCGCTGGCGGACGAGCACGTCCCGCCCGCGCTGATCAGCACGGGCCGGTCCAGTCGGTAGGACCAGTCGGCGCGGAGCGCGATGACCCGGCCGCGTGGGTCGGACGTCGCGGCGGCCGGGCTTGGATAGAGCACCAGCGGAACCTCGTCGCGGTAGGCCTCACGGCGCAGATCCGCCACTTGGCGCTGGAAATCGAAGAACACCGCATGGGCCACGACACGGTCCATCAGGACGTCGCCCTGCGGAAACACCAGGGCTGCGGTCAGGCCCATGATCGCCAGCACGATCAGCATCTCCAGAATGGAGAAGCCGCCTTTCGAGCGCACGTCAAACGCCAGCGGTGTTGTAGATGTCCGCCGCATTGCCCGATCCACCCGGCTTGCCGTCCGAGCCGTAGCTGTAGACCTTGGGCGATCCGCCGTCCCCGCCGGGCGCCTCATAGACGTAGGGGTGTCCCCAGGGGTCCTTCGGCAGACCGCCGCCCAGATAGGGGCCGGCCCAGCCGGCGACGGCCTTCGGATCGCCGTGTGTCAGAAGGTCCAACCCTTCCTGGCCGGTCGGATAGCGGCCGATGTCCAGGCGCATGGTCCCGAGCGCCGATTCGAGCGAGCGCACCTGGACCTTCGCCGTGGTCACCTTGGAATGGTCGAGCTGGGCGAAGAGGCGCGGTCCAACCAGGGCGGCGATCAAGCCGATGATGGTCAGGACGATCAGGATCTCCAAAAGGCTGTAGCCGAGCCTGGCATGGCCCCCTGCCCTGGCCGCCCTGAGAAGGCGCCGATCGGCGCGGTGGTCCGGGCCCGACGATTTCAAAGCATTTAAGCGCAATCCCGTCACCTCCCGCCGCTTCGACCGTCCCGTCGGCCGCTGGACTATAGACGAGGATGTCGCCAAGGTTCGCGCGAAAAGGGCCGTCGGCTGAGCGGCGGATCCTAGAGGGGAACTTCGAGCTGGCCGCCGTCCTGCCCAGATGGATGCACGATCGTTCGGACCGGTTGGCCTTGGCGATAAACCGCCTGACCCCGCGCGAGCGGTGGCTGTCGGCGATGGCGATCCTGGCTCTTCTCGGCTTCGGGGCGTTCGAAGCGTTCGGATGGGCCGACGGCCAGAGAGAGCGATACGAGTTGGCCCAGGCGGATTTGGCGCTGGCCCATCAGGCCCGCGCCGATCGTCTCCGCGATACACCGGACGCCTTCGACGTGGCTCAGCTGCACGCCCTCTCGACGTGGTCCCAGCATGGTCGCAACCTCTGGCTCGTGAGGCTGAAAGTCGAACAGCAGATCGTCGAAGCCGCCTCAGGCGCCGGACTGGCGGACGCCAAGGTCAAGCTCGCCGAGGCGCCTGAAGGCGACAGCGCCGCGCCCCTGCTTCGGGCCGAAGTCACCGGTTCCTATCGCGGCGGCGGCCTGGTCGGCTTGCTGAAGCGCCTGTCGGACAACCAGACGACCTACATCCTCGACCGTCTGGAGGTGAGCCGGGCCGACGCTCCGCAGTTCAAGATCGAGCTCCTGTTTCCGGTGCAGGTCGCTGCGCCGACGGGCCGTCCATGAGCTGGAGGGTCCTGGCCTTGCCGCTCCTCATCGCGCTGGTCGCCCTGGCGGTCGGTTGGATGGCCCCCGGCCAACCCGCCGTCCCCCTCAGCGTCACGCGATATGGACGCGAGCCGGCCATGCAGGTCCTGCAGCGTCCCGACGAGGCGACGATCGACGCCCTGCCCGACCTGACCGACACGCTCGCCGATCCGGCCAAGCCTGCCGCAGGCCCCGATCCTGACGCGATGGCCGCGCGCCCCCCGCCGCCTCCCCCGCCGCCGGACATCGCGCCGATCTTTCGCCGGCAGGTGACGGCGATCCTCGATGAGGACGGCCAAGGGCTCGCCGTAATGCTGCGCGATCCTGCCCAAGACGCCGGACAGTCGCGTCTGCTGAAGGTAGGAGATAAGTTCGACCACCAGTGGCGCCTAGCTGGGCTCACCACCGATGAGGCGGTGCTCCAGAACGGCCGGGAATTGAGACGGGTGCCGCTCTACGGCGGACTTGGCGGGGGTTAGTAGTCAGCTCAATGGTGACGGACAGAACTTCTCGGCGGCTGCGGAGCGCGTCCCGGCTGGCGCTGATCGCCTGCCTCGTGGGGGCCACCGAGGCCTGCGCGACGGTTCATGGCCTGGGTTCGCGCCGGACGCAGGCGACCCAGAACGTCCCGCAGGCGCCGGCCGCGGCCGCGGTCTCCACAGGCAAAGTGCGGCCCGCGCCGGGTCCGCCCTCCGACCAACACGCGATCGACGCTTTGCTGCCCGATCAGCCGGTCGACGTTGCGCTGCCGCCGCAGCCCCTGCCTCAGCTGATCAACACCGTGTTCGGCGACATCCTGAAGGTCCCTTATGTGATTGGCCCGGACGTCGCCGTCCGCACCGACGTCCTGGCGCTGAGAAGCGTCAAGGGCATGAGCAAGCGCAGCTTCTTCCGACTGATGCAGCTTGCTCTGAAGGGCTACGGCCTCAGGGCCGATATCAACGGGGGCATCGTCGACGTCGTCACCGACAACGCGGGCAGCGCGCCGCCGCCATTCGTCCTGAAAGCCAGGGCGCCGCCTCCACCGCCGGCAGGAGAACGTCCGGCCTCGCAGCTGTTCGAGGCCAAGGTGATCCAAGTCGACGCCCTGGTCGGGCTGATGGACGACATGTTTCCGCATTCGCACAACGTCAGCATCACCGCCGACGCCGGGTCCAATAGCTTGGTGGTCACAGGCCCGCCGCGCGATGTCGATGCCGCGATGGCCGCGCTGCGTCAACTGGACGCGCCCCGGTTCTCTGGGGCCGGCGTCATCGGGGCCCAGCCGGTCTATTGGTCGGCCGAAAGCCTGGCCGAGCGGCTCACCAGCAGCCTGGGCGGAGAGGGTTACAACAGCGCCGGCGCGCCCGGCGCGCCGCGTTCGGTGCTTGTGCTGCCTATGTCCGGCGAAAACGAGGTGCTGGTGTTCGCCAAGGACCCCGCGGCGCTTCAGCGCGCTCGCTATTGGCTTGGCCAGCTGGACCAACCCGATGCCTTCGGCGGCGTCCAAACGACCTTCATCTACCAGGTCCAGAACACCGACGCTCAAGCGCTGGCCAAGCTGATCAGCGATGACGAGAATCAGTCGCTGCCAAACCGGGTCGTCCAGCCTCAGGCCGGTGCGCCCGGTGCGCCGCCAGCGATTGGAACCACGGGCTCAGATCGGCAATCGAGCAGCTTCCGCGGCGGCCGGGTGACGGTCGATCCGTCCGGCAACCGGATCCTATTCACCGGCACGGCTGAAGCCTTCGGCCAGCT
>DATCFQ010000387.1:0-4240 GCA_036509495.1 Caulobacteraceae bacterium | reverse complement strand
GAACGCCAGAGCGGGCGGAGCATGGCCAACGACGATGGCCGCGATCGCCGAAGCGAAGATCGCGCCGGTGACGATGGCGCCCCGCCGCGGGATCGGGGCCCGGTCTAAGCGGTCAACTTCGAGCAGGCGAGCCTTGGGGATGAAGCTGGCGAGATCGGCCGCCTGGCCGCGCAGGTAAAGCTGGTCGCCCGCGTTAATGCAGAGCTGCGACAAGGGGGCCTTTTCCCGCGCGGTGTTCGGTCCGACCGCGACGACGGCCAGTTGACCACGGCTTCGGTTGCGGATCGCGTCGTGGCCCAGACCGATCAGGAATGAGCCGTGGGCCACAACCACGCGCGCTGTCGCGAATCCAGGCTTGGCGGTTTGGGTTTCCGTGGTCGACAATCCCGCCTTTTCCGCGGTTACCCATTGGTTCTGACGTGACAGCACCAGCAGGTGACCGCCAGCCGCCAACGTGGTCTCTGGGCCCAGCGCCACGCCTTCGTTATTGCGGAAGATTGCGAGCACGCGCGCGGAAGCCGAGCGCAGCGAACTTTTCACTGACCCGATCAACATCATTGACGTCGCCCGGTCCACGCGAAGCTCATAGACCCGCCAGGGCGGCTTGCCGCTTCGCTCGGCCGCGCCCCTAACCGGAAGCAGGCGCCAGCCCAGCACCGCAAGATAGCCGAGCCCGACAGCCGCGACCGAGCCGCCGACGAGTGTCATGGAGAAGAAGCCGAACGGGGCGCCAAGTTCATCTTCGCGCACGGAAGACAAGATCAGATTGGCCGGGGTTCCGATCAAGGTCGTCATACCGCCGAGAATGGTGGCGAAGGCCAACGGCATGAGGGTCGCACCCGGCGGCCGCCGGGCCTCGCGCGCGATCTGTGCGGCGATAGGCATCGTTATCACCAGAGCCGCGATTGTTCATGAAGGCCGATAGGATCGCGCCGACAACAAGCAGGGCGGACAGCCGTATTGAGAATCCCGCCTTGGCCGGAATGGCGATCCGGGCGATGCCGGCCGCGATCCCTGAGAGCTCGATCGCGCGGCCGACGACTAGGATCGCGGCGACGGCGATGACGGCTGGATCGGCGAATCCGGCGAACGCCTTTTCCGGCGTCGTCAACCCGGTCACGAGGCATGCAAACAGCGCCGCGAGCGCAATCAGATCATGGCGGACCTTCTCCGACACGAACAACAGCAGCGAGAACCAGAGGATGACAGCGCTTAGCGCCGCGGGGGACATCATGCGATTAGCGACTGAGCAAGCACGGGGACACGCCCGGCGTAGGCAACGGCCGCGACGGCGGCCGCTTGATGGTCCGGCGTTGGCCGATTACCGAAACCGAGCCCAGCTCCAGAGCATGGCTGATCGCCGAGCCTGCACGCACTCAGGGCTCCATTTGATGCACCAAGACCTCGAGCCTACCACATTGACCGCTACATGCGGCCAGCCCACTTGTCGAAGGCGGGCTACCGTTCTGCCGTCAGAGGCTTACCGCGAAGTCGCCTTGGGGCGCCCGGCTTCGGCACGATAGCACATGGCTTCATCCGCCATGATCAACGGGGAGACGCCCGGGGCCGTGCAGCCGGGCAAGCTTCGATCAAATACTAAACCATGCGCCAGCATGCAGGTTTCCGCAGAATCAGCAATCAGTTGCACGCTGGCGCGGGTCTGCGCCGGATAGCGACCAATGGCGTTGACCTCGCATTGCGAGGAGATTTGCTGTTTCGTCGGACCACATGCGGCCAAACTCAGAAGTGCGAGAACTGCAAACTGGCGCATGCTGTTCGACCCCGCTGCTCCTAACCAGCTTTAGTTCCCTGCCGCCGATGCCGACCAATTTCGCACAAAACCGCAGCCAGCTAGACGTCCAGTGCCAGTGGTCCTGCCGGCTGCATCGTGGCCAGCCTCAAGCGGATCGATCTGATGAGTCACTGTAAGCGCCGTCCCGACCCCACCTTTCGCTGAGGCTGCTGGCCGTTGATGGTGACGATCCCCTTGGGCGGATCGTTTCATGTCTGGATTTAACCCTACGCTTGACCCTAAGCCGGTGCAGGTTCGCCGGCTGGAGGTGCTGACGGGCGTGGGCGGCCGGCGGCGTTGGTCGAGCGACGACAAGGCGCGGATCGTCGAAGAGAGCCTGGCGCCAGGTGCGACGGTGTCGGACGTCGCCCGACGCCATGACATCCGCCCGCAGCAACTCTTCGGCTGGCGCCGTGGGATGCGGATCGCTGATCCCGAGCCGCAGATGACCTTCGTGCCGGCGCTGGTCGAGGCGCCTGCGACGGCTGAGCGGGCGCGCCCGCGGCCGGCGCGGTCAGGTCGTGGCGACATCGAGCTGGAGATCGACGGGGTGGTGGTCCGCGTGCGCCGCGGCGCGGAGGCCAAGACCGTGGCGGCGGTGATCAAGGCGCTGAAGGCCGTACGGTGATCCCGGCTTTTACGGGGACGGCGTCCGGCGCGGTGCGCGTGCTGGTGGCGACCCGGCCGGTGGACTTCCGCAAAGGCATGGGCGGGCTGGCGGCGCTGGTGAAGGACCATCTGCTGAAGGATCCCTACTCGGGCGTGGTCTACGTCTTCCGCGCCAAGCGCGCCGACCGGGTGAAGATGATCTGGTGGGATGGAACCGGCCTGTGGCTCTTGGCCAAGACGCTGGAGCAAGGCGCCTTCAGCTGGCCGAAGGTGCAGGATGGGGTGATGCGGCTGACGCCTGCGCAGCTCGCGGCCCTGCTGGAGGGCCTGGACTGGCGGCGCGTGCAGCAGACCCGGCGGACGCGGGCGCCGGAGGCCACGGCATAGGCTGCGACGAAGTGAATCAGGCCTCACGCGGGGGCGCCACAAGGGCGCTCGAATATGCTCAAATCGCCCATGGCCCAGGCGCTTCCCAGCGATGTTGAGACGCTGACGGCCCTGCTCCTGAAGGAGCGGGCCGAGCACGCGGCCGCGCTGGTAGCCAAGGACCATGCCCACGCCGAGATCGAGCGGCTGCGCCAGATCATCAAGGAAATGCAGCGCCACCGCTTCGGCCGTCGGGCCGAGACCCTGGACCCCGATCAACTCGCTCTGGGTCTGGAGGACGTCGAGCAGGAGATCGCCGCCGGCGAGGCCGGAGCGGAAGCCGCCGCGCCGTCCGCCAAGACCGCGCGGGCAGCACGGCGGGCCAACCGCGGATCGCTGCCAGCGCACCTGCCTAGGATCGAGACGGTCGTCGACATCGAGGACAAGACCTGCCCGGGCTGCCGGGGCGTCCTGCACCGGATCGGCGAAGACGTCGCCGAGCGGCTGGACATCGTGCCCGCCCAGCTGCGGGTGCTGGTGGTGCGCCGGCCGAAGTACGCTTGCCGGACCTGCGAGGAAGCCGTGGTGCAGGCGCCTGCGCCGGCGCGGCTGATCGAGGGCGGACTGCCGACCGAGGCGGCCGTGGCGCACGTGGTCGTCGCCAAATACGCCGACCATCTGCCGCTCTATCGCCAAGCCCAGATCTACGCCCGCCAGGGGATCACCCTGGACCGCTCGACCTTGGCCGACTGGACCGGGCGGGCGGCCTGGCTGCTCAGGCCCTTGCACACCCGGCTGCTGGAGCGCCTCAGGGCCTCGGGCAAGCTCTTCGCCGACGAGACGACCGCACCGGTGCTGGATCCTGGGCGTGGCCGGACCAAGACCGGGCAGCTCTGGGCCTATGCCCGCGACGACCGCCCGTGGAGCGGCCCTGATCCGCCGGGCGTGGTCTACATCTATGCCCCCGATCGCAAGGCCGAGCGCGCCGCGGCGCACCTCGCGGGCTTCAAGGGCGTGCTGCAGGTGGACGGCTATGCCGGATACCGGCCGCTGGCCGAGGTGGGCGACGTGCGCCTAGCCTTCTGCTGGGCGCATGTGCGTCGGCCTTTTTACGAGCTGGCCGCCAGCGGGCCAGCGCCGATCGCCCGCGAGGCCCTGGAGCGCATCGCGTCGCTCTATGCCGTGGAGGCCGACATCCGCGGCCAGGCCGCCGATGCGCGCCGGCGCGTGCGCCAGGAGCGCAGCCGGCCGATCATCGAGGCCCTCCACGCCTGGCTGAAGGCCCAGCTCGAGCGCGTCAGCCAGAAGGGCAAGCTCGCCGTGGCGATCCGCTACGCGCTGGCCCGATGGGAGGGCTTGAGCCGCTTCCTGGACGACGGCCGCGTCGAAATGGACTCCAATATCGTCGAGCGGTCCATCCGGCCCATCGCGCTCAACCGCAAGAACGCCCTCTTCGCCGGCTCCGACGGCGGC
>DATCFQ010000386.1:0-6880 GCA_036509495.1 Caulobacteraceae bacterium | reverse complement strand
CGGCGACACCGTCGAGCTTGTCGCAATCGGCAAGCACGGCCGCCGCGATCGCCGGCGCCTTGGCCGGAGGGATCGCCGCGCCCGGGACGGAGAGGACCTGCTGGTTCCAGATGAAATTCATGAACAGGCCGGTCCAGTCATAGGCTGGCGCCATGGCGATGATTCCGTCGTAGTCCTCAGGGAATCGCTGGGCTTCCATCAGGGCTTGTCGCCCGCCGTTGGAGCATGAGGCGAAGTAGCTCCAACGCACCGGCGCGCCGTAGTATGCGGCCGCCAGTTGCTTGCCCGCGACGGCCGTGAGGTGGATCGACCTCGAACCGAAATCGACCAGCTTTTCGGGGTGGCCGAAGGCCCAGCGTGCGTCGGTTCCCCCGGCCTTGTGGCCGGTGTCGGTCGAGGCGGCCGCATAGCCGGCCCGGACGGCGTTGGCCAGGCCGGAGTAGCCGATGTCGCCGGCGAAGCCGCCATTGCCGACGCCCTGGAAACGTCCGTTCCAGCCGCTCGCCGGCAGCCAGACCTCGAAACCAATCTCTGAGTCGCTGGTCGGGACCAGCACGCCCTGGACTCGGCACCGGGCAGGCAGCTCCAGGGCCTGGGACGGGCCCGGTCCGCCGGCCTTGAACGGGCCCGCCGGCTCCAGCGTCGCAGAGGTGATCCGCATCCCGGGGATCGGCGCGTCCTTCAGGCGAGCGCAATCGAGCGGTGCTGCCTCGGCTGCCCCGCCTGGGGTCAGGCAGAACCACATGGCGCCGACGAGAGTCGCCGCGCCCATCGCAGGAGCAATCCGCGGCGCGCGCCGCCTGGCCTGATGGTCTGGATCGATCGGCATGTTGGTCACCTCAGGTGGGACATGTGGGACATTCGGCAGCTAGGCGGTGGCCTGGGCGGTCAGCCCCAGCTCCTCGATCATCCGCTCCCGGATGAGGAACTTCTGGACCTTGCCAGAGACGGTCAGCGGGAACTCGTCGACGAAGCGGACGTAGCGAGGGATCTTGTAGTGGGCGATCCGGCCCAGGCAGAAGGCGCGAATCTCCTCCTCGTCCGCGTGCTCGCCCGGCGCGAGCCGGATCCAGGCGCACAGCTCCTCGCCCATGCGTGCGTCGGGCACGCCCACCACCTGCACGTCGGCGATCTTCGGATGGACGTAGAGGAACTCCTCGATCTCGCGCGGATAGACGTTCTCGCCGCCGCGGATGATCATGTCCTTGATGCGTCCGACGACGTTGCCGTAGCCATCCTCGTCGATGGTTCCGAGATCGCCGGTGTGCATCCAGCCTTCGGCATCGACGACCTCGGCCGTGCGCTCAGAGTCGTTCCAGTAGCCCAGCATGACGGAGTAGCCGCGAGTGCAGAATTCGCCGGCGGCCCCCGGCGGGGCGACCTCGCCGTCGGCGTCGACCACCTTGACCTCCAGGTGCGGCTGCACCCGCCCGATCGTGGAGACCCGCCGCTCCAGCGGATCGTCGACGGCGCTCTGGAAACTCACCGGACTGGTTTCGGTCATGCCGTAGGCGATGGTGACTCCCGTCATGTGCATCCTGCCCACGACCTGCTTCATCACCTCGATCGGGCAGGGAGAACCGGCCATCACCCCCGTGCGCAAGGAGGTGAGGTCGAAGCATTCGAACCGGGGACAGCCGAGTTCCGCGATGAACATGGTGGGCACGCCGTAGAGCGACGTGCAGCGCTCCTGCTCGACCGCCTCGAGCGTGGCCTCGGCGTCGAAGCCCTGCGCCGGATAGACGACGGTCGCGCCGCAGGTCACGCCAGTGAGATTACCCATCACCATGCCGAAGCAGTGGTAGAGCGGCACCGGCACGCAGATGCGATCCCCCGGCGTCAACTGTTGGGCGCGTCCGACGAACCAGCCGTTGTTCAGGATGTTCCGGTGCGACAGGCAAGCGCCCTTCGGCAGCCCGGTGGTGCCGCTCGTGAACTGGATGTTGATCGCTTGGCGCCGATCGAGCCCCGCGCCGATCTCCCGGGCGCGGCGACTGTCGGAGACGGTCGCCAGGCTGGCGATCTCGTGGAATTCGAGCCAGCCCGCGCGGGCCTCGCCGCCGATCTTGATCCTGTGTTCGAGCGCCGGCGCGCTCACCTCTTCGACCATCGCCAGGTAGTCGCTGCTTTTGAAGCGCCGGGCGGCGACGATCGCTTTCACCCCCGCCTTGTTCAGGGTGAACTCCAGCTCCGTGACGCGATGGGCCGGATTGATCGTGGTCAGGATCAGCCCGACCTTGGCGGCGGCGAACTGGGTTAGGGCCCATTCAGCGCAGTTCGGCGACCAGACACCGAGGCGGTCGCCAGGCTCGAGGCCGAGGGCCAGAAGACCGGCGGCCATGGCGTCGGCCTCGACGGCGAGTTCGCGCCAGCTCCACCGCACGCCCTGGGCGACCGAGACCAGGGCTTCGGCATCGCCCCAACGCTCCGCCGCCTGGTCGAGCGCCTGGCCGATCGTGATTTCGAGCAAGGGCGGAACGTCCGCGCCCTTCACCCAACTCGAGTTTCGGTTCACGTCGCCCCCAGAGACGGCAGCCGAGGCCGCGCCTGGCTCATGTTAGCCCGCCTCGGGCGAGGCGTGCTTGGACGAGAACGCGTATGTTTTGACCGGCGCCGAAACGGCTACTGCCACTCCGCGGCCGGCGCGGCCAGGCTCAGACGATAGCTGAGAGGCGCGAGGCCGAAGCGACGCCGGAAGCAGCGGCTGAAATAACTCAGGTCATTGAAGCCGCATTCCAGGGCGACGGCCGTGATGCTGCAGGGCCTGTCCAGCCGCCTCAGCCGCGACGCCGCCGCCTCCAACCGGCGCGCCAGCAGGAAGCGGGACGGCGTCGTTCCGACCTCGGCGAACACCATCTGCAGATAGCGCGCGCTCACGCCCAATATCCCAGCGAGTTCGGCGCTGTCGAAGCCGGGATCCGACAGCCGGACGTCGACATGCGCCCGGGCTTCACGGCGAAGCTGGTCGGCTCGGCCGGCCCCGATCCCGCGCGCGCCATCGCCCTGCAGCACCGCATCGAGCAAGTCCCAGATGACCGCCTCGGCCGCGTCGGGCCAGTCATCGCCGTCGCCTTGCGCAAGGTGGTCCCAGGCGCCCCGCAGGAAGCCCGAAAGCACCGCGCCGGCGCCGGCATGAGCCTCTATGCGACGGCCCGCCAACGCTTCCAGGGCCTCCGCCGAAGGCGCGAACCGGTCCCAAGGAACAGGGACGGTGAGGCCATGCAGCGGCTCTTCGAAGACCAGGCCATAGGGCTTGCGGGAGTCTGCGACGAACAAGTCCCCCGCCCTGAGTTCCGTCTCCAGCGCGTTGTGACGGACGAGGCAGCTGCCTGAGTGCACGAGCTGCAGCAGAAAGGTCCCCGCGCCGGTTTTGCTCTGGTCGCCGACACTATGGGTGACGGCCGGCGTGGATCTCACCGACGCGATCTCGAACCTGCCCGCACGGAGGTTCGTCAGGACTCCCTGGAAGCTGTCGCGGTCGGCGTCCACGACCGTGGCGCCCGAAGCGCTCGCCCAGGCGTCGTTCCAATAGGCGAGACGGCTGCCGGGCGGCGTGGCCGAGGTGGACAATCGCCGTATCGTTGCCAGCATGGCCGTCCCTTCCCCGACGGTTTCCGATCGGACTCGACTATGAATGCCGGACCGGTCCGGCGAAAGGCCCGAGGCTCGCTCGCGTCACGGCCCAACCCGTCCATCTGCCGGACATCAGCTGGGCTAGGAGCGGGTTGAGTTTGGGTGGGCCTGGCCCCAACTCTTCCACCGCTCATTCCGGCGAAGGCCGGAATCCAGGAAAGGTCGGAGCCGATCCAGTCAAAATAAAGCGCGGCGGCGCGACCGCGGACCCTGGACGACATCGGCGTCAGTCGTCCTGGATCCCGGCCTCCGCCGGGATGAGCGGGGTTATGGGGTAATGACCGCCCCCTCACATGTTCGGATAATTCGGCCCGCCGCCGCCCTCCGGGGTGGTCCAGACGATGTTCTGGGCCGGGTCCTTGATGTCGCAGGTCTTGCAGTGGACGCAGTTGGCCGCGTTGATCACGAAGCGCGGGTTCTCGCCGGCCGCGTCATAGACCACCTCATAGACGGCCGCTGGGCAGTAGAGCCGCGCCGGTTCGCCGTAGAGCGGCAGGTTGTGCTCTATGGGGATGCTCGGGTCCTTCAGCTTCAGATGGCAGGGCTGGTCCTCGTCATGGGCGGTGTTGGAGACGAACACCGAGCTCAGCCGGTCGAAGCTGATCACCCCGTCGGGCTTGGGATAGGCGATCTTCGGATGGTCCTTGCCGAGGCCGGTGGCCTCCGCGTCGGTCTTGCCGTGCTTCAGCGTGCCGAACAGCGAGACGCCGGCGATCACGTTGGTCCACATGTCGAGCCCGCCCAGCACGATGCCCAGCAGGGTGCCGAACTTCGACCACAGCGGCTTGACGTTGCGCACCAGCTTCAGCTCGCCGGCCACCCATGAGCCTTCGTAGGCGCTCTGGTAGGCGACGAGCGCGTCGCCAGAGCGGCCGGCGGACACCGCCTCGAACGCCGCCTCGGCGGCCATCATGCCGCTCTTGATGGCGTTATGGCTGCCCTTGATCCGGGGCAGGTTCACGAAGCCCGCCGCGCAGCCGATCAGGGCGCCCCCGGGAAAGGCCAGGGCCGGCACCGACTGGAATCCCCCCTCGGTGATCGCCCGGGCGCCGTAGGAGACCCGCGTGGCGCCCTCCAGCATCGGCCGGACCTGTGGGTGCTGCTTGAACCTCTGGAACTCCTCGAACGGCGAGAGCCATGGGTTGGCGTAATTGAGGTGCACCACCAGGCCGATGGCCACATAGCGGTCGCCGAAATGATAGATGAAGCCGCCGCCGCCGGTCTTGTCGTCCAGCGGCCAGCCGAACGAGTGCTGCACCAGCCCCGCCTGGAACTTCGCCTCAGGGACCTGCCAGAGTTCCTTGACCCCCAGGCCGTATTTCTGCGGCTCATGCCCCTCGCAGAGGCCGTACTTGGCCTGCACCAGCTTGGACAGCGACCCGCGCGCGCCCTCGGCCAGCAGTACGTACTTGCCCATCACGTTGAGCCCCGGCTGGTAGTCCGACTTGTGCGAGCCGTCCTTGCCGATGCCGAACACCCCCGCGACCACGCCCTGCAGGGCCCCGTCCTCGCCATAGACCGGCTCGGAGGCCGCCATGCCGGGATAGACCTCCACGCCCAGGGCCTCGGCCTGCCCGCCCAGCCAGCGGCAGAGGTTGGCCAGCGAGCCAACGTAATTGCCGTGGTTGTGCATGAAGCCCGGCATCGGCAGCCAGGAGATGTCGATGGCCGAGGTTTGGGTCAGGTAGACGAAGCGGTCCCTGGCGACCGGCGTCTCCAGGGGCGCGCCCTTGTCCTTCCAGTCGGGGATCAACTCGTTCAGCCCCTTGGGGTCGATCACCGCGCCCGAGAGGATGTGGGCGCCGATCTCCGAGCCCTTTTCCAGGAGGGCGACGGAGAGCTCCGAGCCTTTGGCGACCGCCAGCTGCTTCAGCCGGATCGCCGCGGCCAGGCCCGCCGGCCCGCCGCCGACGATCACCACGTCGTAGTTCATGGACTCCCGGGCGGGGGCGCCGTCGGTCGTCTCGGCCATGGCGGGATGTCTCCGGGGGCGTTGATCGCCGCTGCGGTTTATCGATAGCCTAGGCAAGGGCGGTCAAGGTCTAAGTCGCCGCCGCGAGAACCATGGCCCAACCCACGCCCAGCGACCCCGACGTCCGCGCCCTCGAAAGCCTGCTCGCCTTCTGGAGCGATGCGGGCGTGGAGGTGTGCACCGTCGACGAGCCGGTCGACCGGATGGTTCCGCTGGCCCCGCCTTCCCGGCCGGCCGCCGCCGCCCCTGCCCCGGCCCGCGTCGCCGCCGCGCCCGAGCCCGGCCCCGAGATCGGCCCGGCCCTGGAGCAGGCCCGGGCCATGGCCGCCGGCGCGGGCGACCTCGCCGCCTTGGCCGAGGCCATCGCCGCCTTCGAGGGCTGCCCCCTGAAGTTCCAGGGCGCGCGCCAGGCGGTGTTCTCGCGCGGCGATCCCATGGCGCCGGTGATGGTGATCGGCGAAGGTCCTGGCGGTGAAGAGGACCAGCAGGGCGCCCCCTTCGTCGGGCGCGCCGGCAAGCTGCTGGACCTGATGCTGCAGGCCGCCGGGCTTCACGATCGCGTGTTCATCACCAACACGGTGTTCTGGCGCCCACCCGGCAACCGCACCCCGAGCCAGATGGAGCAGGCGGTCTGCGCGCCATTCGTGGAGCGGGCGATCGAGTTGGTGAAACCCAAGATGTTGCTTCTGGTGGGCGGAGCATCGGCCAAGTTCATGCTTAAGAAGGACGAGGGAATCCTCAGTCTTCGCGGACGTTGGTTCGAATGGCGTTCGCAGAGCAGCGATCTTGTTCTGCCGGTGCTCCCGACGCTGCATCCCGCCTTCCTGCTGAGACAACCTGCCGCAAAGAAAAGGGCCTGGTCGGATCTGTTAACCCTAGCGGAACGCCTTGATCGGCATGGTCGGCCCGCTTAATGCAAAGGGGTCTTTGACGCTTCACTTCGGGGGATGAGCGTCTTGGGAAGAGACAGTCGTTGATCCGCAAGCTTCTCACAGTCGGCGCCTGCGCCGCAGCCATGGCCGTCGTGCTGTGCGGCTCGGCCCAGGCCCAGGTTCGCGCCCTCTCCGATCGCGACGCCGCCGTCTATGCCGCCGCCTTCCGCGCCGCCTCGCAGGGCGACTTCGACGCCGCCGAGCGCGACAGCGCCGGGGCCACCGACAAAAGCCTGATCGGCTATCTGCAGTTCCAGAAACTGACCTGGCGCGGCGCCCGCGCCACCTATGACGAACTGAAGGGCTGGCTGGCCAAGTACGCCGACCTGCCGGTCGCCGACCG
>DATCFQ010000385.1:0-10272 GCA_036509495.1 Caulobacteraceae bacterium | reverse complement strand
GCGGCGAGCGTTCAGGATGCGGAAGACGCGATGCGCGCATTCGAGCGGTTCGGCAAGCGCAGCGCAGGGCGGCTGAATCTGGGAGACTGCTTCGCTTACGCCCTGGCGGATCGCGAAGGCGACGGGCTTCTGTTCAAAGGGAACGACTTCTCCAAAACCGACATCAAGTCGGTCGTGATCTGACCCATGCCCGAGCTTCCCGAAGTCGAGACGGTCCGACGGGGCCTGCAGCCTGCCCTGGAGGGCGCGCGGCTGGAGCGGGTCCAGGCGCGCCGGCCCGACCTGCGCTTTCCCCTGCCGCAAGGCTTCGTGCAGCGGCTGACCGGCGCGCGCGTCGAGGTGCTGGAGCGGCGGGCCAAGTACCTGCTGGCAAGGCTGGACCGCGGCGACACCCTGGTGATGCACCTGGGGATGACCGGCCGCTTCGAGATCGAGGGTTCCGACCGCTCGCGCCCCGGAGCGTTCCGCCAGGCAGCGCCGACCGACGACAAGCACGCCCACGTGGTGTTCGAGACCGATACGGGCCGGCGCGTCACCTATTTCGACGCCCGCCGATTCGGCTACATGGACCTGATCGCCACCGACGCCCTGGCGGGACATGCCTGGTTCGCGGGCCTGGGCCCCGAGCCCTTGGGACCGGACTTCAGCGCCGAGCATCTGGAGCGGGCCTTCGCGGGCAAGGTCCAGAACGTGAAGGCGACGCTGCTCGACCAGCGGGTCGTGGCCGGACTCGGCAATATCTACGTCTGCGAGACGCTGCACCGGGCGAGGATTTCGCCTGCCACCGCGGCCGGGCGGATCTCGCACATGCGGCTGGAGCGCCTGGTGCAGGCCGTGCGCGAGGTGCTGACGCAGGCCATCGAAGCGGGCGGCTCGACCCTGCGCGACTATGCGGCGGCCGACGGCGCGCTGGGCTATTTCCAGCATGCCTTCCGGGTCTATGGCCGCGAAGGCGCGCCCTGCCTCAGGCCGGGTTGCCACGGCACGGTGCGGCGGACTGTCCAGGCCGGCCGCTCGACCTTCTACTGTCCTTCATGCCAGAGGTAGCCAGCGCAGCTGGCGCCGCCAGGCGCGGCGGCGTGTTTGAACCGAGGACCTTGCTTGGCCGATAGCCCGACCGTCGTTCCGGTGATCCTCTGCGGCGGTGCGGGCACGCGCCTCTGGCCGGCGTCGCGCCCGTCGCGGCCCAAGCAGTTCCTGCCGCTGCTGGGCGTCCGCTCGCTGTTCCAGGACACTGTGCTGCGCATGGGCGGGCTGAAGGGCGCAACCGAGCCGGTGATCGTCACCGGCCAGGCGCACCTGGACTCCATCCGCCGCCAGCTGGCCGAGGTCGGCGCGCAGGCCTTCGTCATCGTCGAGCCGGAGGGGCGCGACTCCGCCCCGGCCATGGCCGTCGCGGCCAGCTGGATCGCCGCCAACCATCCAGGGGCGATCGCCGTCTGCGTCGCCTCCGACCACCACATCCCCGACGCCCTGGCCTTCTGCGCCGCCGCCGAGATCGCCGTGGCCGCCGCAGCGGGAGGCGCCATCGTCACCTTCGGGGTCAAGCCCACCCAAGCCTCGACCGCCTATGGCTATCTGGAGCCGGGCGAGCCGATCGCGGCGGTCCAGGGCGCCCGCAAGCTGCGCCGGTTCGTCGAGAAGCCGAACGCCGATACCGCCGCCGGCTATCTCGAGGCGGGCTATCTGTGGAACAGCGGCAACTTCGTCTTCGCCGCCGAGCGGATGCTGGAGGAGCTCGACCGCTTCGCGCCCGCGGTCGCGCAAAAGGCGCGGGCGGCCCATGCCGGCGGACACGCCGCCGACGGGGTCCTGAGCCTCGGCCTGGAATTCCTCGCCTCGCCCAAGATCTCGATCGACTACGCGGTGATGGAGAAGACCGAGCATGCGGTGGTGGTCCCGGTCGACTACGCCTGGTCCGACCTCGGCTCGTGGCAGGCCATCCACGAGGCCGCGGCGCGCGACGAGGGCGGCAATTCGCTGATGGGATCGGTGCGGCTGAAGTCGAGCCGCGACGTGCTGGTGCGGTCCTCGACCAACCAGCTGGTGACCGTGCTGGGCCTGGAGCAGGTGGGCGTTGTGGTCGAGCCCGACGCCATACTGGTCTGCCATCTGGGCTCCAGCCAGGACGTCAAGGCCCTGGTCGACAGCCTGGGGCCGGACGCGCCGGCCGAGGATCCCGAACTCGCCCGCGCCGGGGAGGCCCTGCGCGACTGGCTGCTGGCCAGCGCCCTGCCGATCTGGTGGGCGCTGGGGGCGGACCGCGAGGGGGGCGGCTTCCGCGAAGTGCTGGGTCCCGATGGCCGGCCGGCCGAGCACTTTCGCCGCCTGCGCGTGCAGGCGCGCCAGGCCTATGCCTTCGCCGCTTCGGCGGCCCTCGGTTGGCGCGGTCCCTGGCGGCAGGCCATCGACCATGCCCTGGCCGGACTGGAGCACAGCTATCGGCGCGCCGACGGCCTCTATCGCACCCAGGTGACCCCGGACGGCGCGCCGCTGGAGGATGCGGCCCTGCTCTACGACCAGGCCTTCGTGCTGATCGCCCTGGCGGCGGCGGCGCGGGTCATGCCCGAGCGCCGGCGCGAGCTGGAGGGCCTGGCGGTGGACCTCTTGGAGCGCATCCTCGCCGGCTTCCATCATGAGGCCGGCGGCTTCTTCGAGCGCGATCACGCCAGGGCGCCGCCCCGCTACGGCCTGGACCAGGAAGGCGCCTTCCAGTGCAATGCCCAGATGCACCTGTTCGAGGCCACGCTGGGCTGGCGCCAGATCGGCGAGGACGCGCGCTGGGCCGGCGTCGCCGACGAGATCGGGACCCTGTGCTGCGAGCGCTTCGTCGACCCCGAGAGCGGGGCCCTGAAGGAGCTGTTCGAGCCCGACTGGCGAGGGGCTGCGGGCGACGCGGGCCGCATCCTGGATCCGGGCCACCACTTCGAATGGGCCTGGCTGCTGGAGCAATGGAGCTGGGTCTGCGGCCGCGCGGAGGGGAGCTTGGCGGCCGCGCGGCTGTTCGAGGCCGGCGAGCGGGGCGTCGATGCGGCGCGGGGCGTGGCCATGGACAGCCTCTGGGACGACTTCACTCCCCGCGAGCGGACCGCCAGGCTGTGGCCCCAGACCGAGCGGCTCAAGGCCGCGCACCTCTTGGCGCGGCGCGCCGGCCCCGAACGGCGCGAAGTCTATGTGGCCGCCGCGCGGCAGGCGGCCGCGGCGCTCGGCCGCTATCTGGAGACCCCGCTGCCCGGCCTCTGGCGCGACCGGATGGACCCCGACGGCCGCTTCGCCGAGGGCCCGGCCCCAGGCAGCTCGCTCTACCATATCGTCGCGGCCATCGCGGAGCTGGGCGAGCTGCGCATCGCGCCGGCGCCCGATCCCCAGATGAGCCCATGCGCATCCTGACCGCGGCCACGGCGGCCCTGGCCCTGCTGCTGGCGCCCGTCGCCGCCTCGGCGCTGCCGCCGGTCTGGGTGGTCAAGGATCACGACTCCACCATCGTGATGTTCGGCTCGGTGCACCTGCTGCCGCCGGGCACGGACTGGCGCCCCGCCGCCTTGAAGAAGGCCATGGCCGAGGCCGACGACGTCTGGTTCGAGGCCCCGATGGACGCGGGCGGCCTCTCGGCGGCGACCCAGGCCGCCCTGGCCCACGCCTTCCTGCCCGAGGGCCAGAGCCTGCAGGCGCTGCTCTCGCCGGCCGGCCGCAAACGCCTGGCCGCGGCGGCCCAGACCGTGGAGGTTCCGGTCGAGCGCCTCGACAAGCTGCAGCCCTGGTACGCCGAGCTGATGATCCAGAGCGGCCTGTTCGAAAAGCTGGGGGTCAACGGCTCGGACGGGGTCGAAGAGCAGCTCTGGGCCGGCCTGTCGCCGAGCGCCAAGCGCGTGACCCTGGAGACGCCCGAGCAGCAGATCGGCTTCTTCGCCGACGCGCCGGTCAAGGAGCAGGTCGCCTCGCTCGAGCAGACCCTGAAGGACGTCCCCCACGCCAAGCGCGACTATCAGGAACTGCTCGAGGCCTGGCTCGGCGCCGACACCCGCACCCTGGTCCGACAGGTGGTGGCGCCCCTGAAGAAGAGTTCGCCCGGCCTCTACGACCGGGTGGTGACCCAGAGGAACGCGCGCTGGATCAAGGCCATCGACCAGCGGCTGAAGGGTTCGGGCGAGACGGTGATCGTGGTCGGCATGGGCCACCTGATCGGGCCCGACGGCCTGCCCACGCGACTGCGGGCCCAGGGCTACGCCGTCGAGGGGCCGCGCTAGGGCGTGTGCTCGTAGGGCAGATAGTCTCGGATTACGGGCGTGATGGCGACGGCCGTGTTTGACCCTGAGCTGACTCCGCCCGGATCGTAACTTGTCACGGTGGCCAGTCGCTCCGTGGTTCGCCCTTTCGGATGTCGTCCGACTTCAATGCGCGGCCGTCTCCAGTGTAGCAGGGGAGCGGTCCGAGCTTGGTTCCATATCCTGGCCCTGAGACTGGCTTGAAACCGGAAGCATCAAAGGGAAGAACGCAGCCGAGGAGGTCCGGCCGCCGGGCCAGCCTGCGGGCCTCGACCTCCGCGTTGTACATGGCGAGCTTGTCGGCCCGGATCGGGGGACCCCAGGACACATTGGAACCGGCTTCTTCTACCAGCTGGTCGGCGCAGCGGGCGCGCTCGGCGGCGGTGAGCTGCAATAGGCGTTCATGGCTGCAGCCGAGCGCGGCGCGAAGGACCGCACGGACCGCCGCACCGTCGGCGTGCTCTTCCATCGCCGGGACCGGTGCGGGAGCTGCGGTCGAGCGCGTCGCGGCGGGCGTGGTCCCTGGGGACCCTTCGGTTGGTACGGCCGCCGGTAGAATTTCGGTCAGGGCTTGAACGGCGCGCTCAGGCTGTGCGCTCTTCAGCGACAACCAAGGGACTAAGACTACCCGCAACGCCTTAGGTTCGGGCTGTGGATCCGGTGTCCTCAGGCTCCAGGCCAGAATGGCTATGAAAATGAGGTGCGCCGCAACCGACCCGGTCGCACCCAATAGCCTAGACCGGTTGATGTGCGCGGCCATCAGCGCCCCCGGAGGAACGGGACGGTGGAGATTTAAGGTGGCGCAAATGCGGCAGTCGCACTCGTTACAGCGACCGCACGCCACCCTTCCCGGGCGTTCGGAACGCCGGCTTCTCGAAGGTCGATCCGCCCAGGCCCCGCCGTGACCGAGGCTGCTCCAAGGCGATCTGCGACAGGGATAGCCCTCACTGGCTTTGCTCCAGGATGTCGCGCAGGAAGTCGAGGTGGCGTTCAAACGCGCGGCGGCCCTCCTTGGTCAGGCTGGCGCGGGTGCGCGGCTTCTTGCCGACGAAATCCTTTTCGATCACCACATAGCCGGCCTTTTCCAGCGTCGCCAGGTGCCCGCCGAGGTTGCCGTCGGTGGCGCCGGACAGCGCCTTCAACCGCTTGAAATCGAGGCGCTCATTCCTGGTCAGCGGATAGAGGGCGGCCATCAGCCGCAGCCGGGTCGACTGGTGGATGATGTCGTCGGGCTCCATCGCGCTCACGTCCGCCGCAGCCACAGGCCGCCGAGGATCAGCGCGCCGCCGCCGGCGCCGGCGATCCACAGGTAGAAGTGCGGCGGATGCAGCAAGCCAGCGGCCAGGGAAACCACGGCGATGATCAGGCCCAGGACGAAGAAGCGCGCCCCACGCCAGACGCCCCAGGCCATGTAGGCCCCGCCCACCCCCAGGGCGACCAGGGCCGTCAGGGTCTCCACCGACCGGATTTGCAGCAGGTTGACGGCCGCCATAGCGGTGGCGATGGCCACGCCCGCCGTCGCCAGATCGCGCCATCTCCCGGGTCGGGAGCCCGTGAAGCGGACGCCGATGACGGTCGTCCCCACGATGCCGACCAGGTCGCCCGCGCCCCACAGCAGGCCGGCGTGCTGGGGCCACCGATCGCAGCACACACTGACCACGATCCACACCAGCCCCCACAGGATCAGGGCGGGGGTGGCGGCGCGATAGTTGCGCAGGGCCGATGAGCGGCCGGCGACCTGCTCCACATCCTTCAGCGCGCGGGCGGCGTCTTGCGGGGAGACGGTCATGCCGGCGCTCCCAGGCGGGCGCGGCGGCGCCGGCTGCCGACCAGGGTGGCGACCACGAAGGCGGGAACCAAGACCACGAAGACCATGAGGACGGCGCCCTGGGTTTCGCCGATCACCTTGTTGGCGAAGAAGCTTGACCCGATCATCTGGTGCAGGACGCCGACGCGCAGGAACAGCTCGTTCACTCCGCCTGCGATCAGCATGTAATAGCTGAGCAGCATGGCGGTCAGGTGGAGATAGATCCAGCCGCGCCTCGGCCATTTGCAGCGCGCCGCACTCCAGCCGACGCCCAGCAGCACCAGGGTGGCCAAGGCGTCCCAATGCGGAAACCAGAACCGGTGCTGCTTGTAGATGCCGAGCGCGCTCACGCAGACCAGTATCAAGGTGATGGTGAAGGCGTCGCCCACCCGTCTGTGCAGCGCCGTGCCCTTGGGCGTGACGATGTTGAACAGCCCGCTGGCCAGCGCGATCACGCAGCCCAGGCTGTGCAACCATCCCAACGGGGACATATCCAGGTTCATGACCGCCCTCCGACCTGTTGAAGAGTACTCTGTATTACAGAGGACAATGAGCTGCAAGGGCTGTAGGGCCCATGGGCGAACCAGCAGGATCCGGGTCCGTGCTCGCGGATCGGTAAGGCGACCGCCGGCCAGCCGCGTGATCATGAGCCGATGGGTGGTCCGCTTTCGGGCCTCCGCCACGCCGCGTCCCAACGGCGGCCCGGCCCCGCCACCGTCCTTATTCGTACACTGCCCGGGCGCTAGGCCTGCGCCGGCTCGCGCGGAGTCGGCTCGGCGCCCTCGCCGGGTTCGGCCACCGGTTCGTCGCGGCGGTGGGCGCGCAGCGGCAGCTCGGGCAAGAGGGCGATCAGGATCAGGCCCACGAGGGCGATGACGCCGCCGACCCAGAACAGGTCGACGATGGCGCGGGAGAAGGCGGTCCTGAGCAGCGGATCGACCACCAGCTTGCCGGCGCCGTGCATGGTCTGGGCAGCGGCCAGGGCCTGCAGCTTGTCGAGGCTGACCATGGCGCCGGTCGCGCCGCCGTCCTTGGCGACCTCGGCGGCCAGGGCCTGGGTCATCACCGCTCCGAACACGGCGACCCCGACGGTCGAGCCGATCTGGCGGAAGAACTGGCTGGAGCTGGTGGCCACCCCCAGCCGATCCATCGGCACGGCGTTCTGCACCGCCAGGGCGAACAGCCCCTGGGCCGGTCCGAGGCCGACCCCCAGCACGAACATGCGCCAGGCCACCCCGCCAAGCGTGGTCTGGGGCGTCAGCCGCGTCATCAGGAAGACGCCGATCAGCATCATCACCGCGCCGAACAGCATCATCGGCTTGTAGCGGCCGAAGCGGGTGACCAGCCGGCCGGAGATGGTCGAGGACAGGATCAGGCCGAACATCATCGGCAGCATGGCCATGCCGCTCTGGGTCGCCGAGACCCCGATGCCGAGCTGCAGGTAGAGCGGCACGAAGGTGAGGGCGCCGAAGAAGCTCATGGCGATCACGAAGGCGGCGGCGTTGCCGAGCGTGAAGACCTTGTTGCGGAACAGGTCCAGCGGCAGCAACGGCTCGGGGAAGGTCAGCTCCACCCGCACGAACAGGGCCAGCGCCAGGACGGTCACTCCCAGCAGCCCCAGGATGGTCGGCGAGGTCCAGGGGTACTGGTGTCCGCCCCAGCTCAGGACCAGCAGCAAGGGCACGAAGGCGGCGACCACCAGAAGCGCGCCCAGGACGTCGATGCGGCCGCCCTTGCCCGCCTTCAGGATCGGCGTCTTGGCGATGATCATGAACAGGGCCAGGGCCGAGAGCGGCAGGTTGACGTAGAACACCCAGCGCCAGCCGGCGATGTCGAGGCCGCCCAGGTGTACCGTGCCGTGCTCGGTCAAGAAGCCGCCGACCACCGGCCCGACGATGCTGGCGAGGCCGAAGACGCCGCCGAAATAGCCCGACATCTTGCCCCGCTCGCGCGGCGGATAGAGGTCGGCGATCACCGCGAAGGCCGAGGTGAACAGGGCGCCGCCGCCGATCCCCTGCAGGCCGCGGAAGGCGATCAGCTGGGTCATGCCGCCGCCGAGGATCGGCAGGTTGCCGAATTCGCCGGAAAGGCCGCAGAGGGCCGAGCCCAGGATGAAGATCGAGACGCCCCAGATCAGGATGATCTTGCGCCCGTAGAGGTCGCCGAGCTTGCCCCAGATCGGCACCATCACCGTCGAGGACAACAGATAGACGGTGGTCACCCAGGCGTAGAGCGACAGCCCCTGCAGCTGGGCCACGATGCGCGGCATGGCGGTCGACACGATGGTCTGATCCAGCGCGCCCAGCAGGAGCACGATGACCAGGGCGATCACCGTGATGCGCCGGGCTTCCCGTTCGCTGTCGTGCGCCATCCCAAGTCCTCTCGGTGCGCCAAAGGCCTTTTCGCGCGCGCTTCTATAGCCGCTGGCCGGGGCTGGGCGCCAATCTGAATAGGGGCCGATCTTGGCGCTGCTGAAATATGGGTCGGCGCCGCCGATGCTAGCGTCAGTTCGCCCTCGCCCACGGGGTGGGGTGGCGGCGCCCCCCCAGTACCCAAAGTCGTCGCCACCCCTGCCCCCGCCATCGCGGCTGGCGGCTTCGGTTGCGGCTGAGTAAGGTGCGTGTTATCAGGCGCCCGGCTTTGGGCGGCAGGGCTGCGAAGCGGCTGCGGCCCACGTGCTTTCCTAAGCGCTTTCAAGCCTTTGACCCTATGGCGGGGCGACCGCCGTCGGGGACAGCAAAAACGTATCGGACGGACCGGTGGCTGACGACTCCAAATCCACGGACGTAGGCGCGCGCTACGCCCGGGCTCTTTTCGACCTCGCCAAGGACGCGGGCCGGCTGGCGGCTGTCGAATCGGACCTGAAGTCGTTCAAGGCCATGCGCCAGGGCAGCGCCGACCTGCGCCGGCTGCTGGGCTCGCCCGCCTATGGCGCCGAGGTCAAGGCCAAGGCCCTGACGGCGATCGCCGAGGCGGCGACGTTCGACGCCATCTCCCGCAAGTTCCTGGGCTTCATGGCCCACAACCGCCGCGCCGCGGCGATCGGCTCGGCCATCACCGCCTTCGAGGCCCTGTCGGCCGCCGAGCGGGGCGTGGCCTCGGCCGAGGTGACCACCGCGGTGAAGCTGACCTCCGCGCAGGAGAGCGGCCTGAAGGCGGCCCTGCGCCTGGCGCTGGGCAAGGACCCGGAGATCGAGACCCACGTCGATCCCTCCATCCTCGGCGGCCTGAAGGTGCGGGTCGGCTCGCGCCTCTATGACGCCTCGCTGCGTTCCAAACTCGATTCCCTCCGTTTCGCCCTGAAGAGAGCGTAAGACATGGACATCCGCGCGGCCGAGATTTCGGCCATCCTCAAGTCCCAGATCGAGAGCTTCGGCCAGGAGGCCGACGTCTCGGACATCGGCCAGGTGCTGTCGGTCGGCGACGGCATCGCCCGGGTGTTCGGCCTCGACAATGTCCAGGCCGGGGAAATGGTCGAATTCCCCAAGGCCGGGGTGAAGGGCATGGCCCTGAACCTCGAGCGCGACAACGTCGGCGTGGTGATCTTCGGCGAGGACCGCGAGATCAAGGAAGGCGACGAAGTCCGCCGCCTCGGCGAGATCGTCGACGTGCCGGTGGGCCGCGGCCTGCTCGGCCGGGTGGTCAATCCGCTGGGCGAGCCGATCGACGGCAAGGGCCCGATCAAGGACATCGCCGAGCGCCGCCGCGTGGACGTGAAGGCCCCCGGCATCATCCCGCGCAAATCGGTACACGAGCCGGTGCAGACCGGCCTGAAGGCCATCGACTCGCTGATCCCGATCGGCCGCGGCCAGCGCGAGCTGATCATCGGCGACCGCCAGACCGGCAAGACCGCGGTGGCCATCGACGCCATCCTCAACCAGCGCCAGATCAACGCCGGCGACGACGAGAAGGCCAAGCTCTACTGCATCTACGTCGCCATCGGCCAGAAGCGCTCGACGGTGGCCCAGATCGTCAAGACGCTCGAGGAGCGCGGCGCGCTCGACTACACCATCGTTGTCTCGGCCACCGCGTCCGACCCAGCGCCGCTCCAGTTCCTCGCGCCGTTCTCCGGCTGCACCATGGGCGAGTGGTTCCGCGACAACGGCATGCACGCCCTGATCATCTATGACGACCTCTCCAAGCAGGCCGTCGCCTATCGCCAGATGAGCCTCCTGCTGCGCCGCCCGCCGGGCCGCGAGG
>DATCFQ010000384.1:0-10029 GCA_036509495.1 Caulobacteraceae bacterium | reverse complement strand
GCCAGGGCCAGGACCGCTTCCGCAGCTACCAGCGCAACTTCAACGCCCCGCGGCGCTTCCGCCTTCCGGCCTATCGCTGGCCGCAGGGCTTCAACTACCGGCGCTTCAGCTACGGCCAGATCCTGCCGCGGGCTTTCTTCGGCGAGAATTACTGGCTCTATGACTACAGCGACTACGGCCTGCCTTACCCGCCCGCGGGCGCCGCTTGGGTCCGCTACGGACCGGACGCCCTGATGGTCGACCGCTCCACCGGCGAGATCATCGAAGTGGTCTACGGCGCCTTCTACTGATCGAGGCTTAGGACCGCACGCGTGGGCCCGGAAGGCGATCCCTTCCGGGCCTTCGCCATTTCCGGAGCCAGCCTTGACGTCCGCGCAAAAATCCGGCCCTAAGCGCCCTCGTTTTGGCCGCCCCTTGCGCGGCCTGCCCGTCACCGCGCCCTCTGGAGAAAGATCATGCGCGTCTACTATGATCGCGATGCCGACCTCGCCCGCCTGCTCGACAAGAAGATCGCGATCGTAGGCTATGGCTCTCAGGGCCATGCGCACGCCCTGAACCTGTGCGATTCCGGCATCAAGAACCTCGCGGTGGCCCTGCGTCCCGACTCCGCTTCGGTAAAAAAGGCCGAGGCCGAGGGCCTCGAGGTGATGACCGTCGCCGACGCCGCCGCCTGGGCCGACGCCCTGATGATCCTGGCGCCTGACGAGCTGCAGAAGTCGATCTACGACAACGAGATCGCGCCCCATATCAAGGACGGCGCGGCGATCCTGTTCGGCCACGGCCTGAGCATCCACTTCCGTCTGATCGAGCCCAAGGCCTCCATCGACGTTTTGATGGTGGCGCCCAAGGGGCCCGGCCACACCGTCCGCGGCGAGTATCTGAGGGGCGGCGGGGTGCCGTGCCTGCTGGCCGTGCATCAGAACGCTTCTGGCGGCGGCCACGAGCTCGGCCTCGCCTATGCCTCCGCCATCGGCGGCGGCCGCGCCGGGGTGATCGAGACCACCTTCCGCGAAGAGTGCGAGACCGATCTGTTCGGCGAGCAGAGCGTGCTCTGCGGCGGCCTGGTGGAACTGATCCGGGCTGGGTTCGAGACCCTGGTCGAGGCTGGCTACGCGCCCGAGATGGCCTATTTCGAGTGCCTGCACGAGGTGAAGCTGATCGTCGACCTCATCTACGAGGGCGGCATCGCCAACATGAACTACTCGATCTCCAACACCGCCGAGTACGGTGAGTACGTCACCGGCCCGCGCATCATCACGCCCGAGACCAAGGCCGAGATGAAGCGGGTGCTGGGCGACATCCAGTCCGGCCGCTTCGTGCGCGACTGGATGACCGAATGCGCCGTCGGCCAGCCGTCGTTCAAGGCCACCCGCCGCCGCGACTCCGAGCATCAGATCGAGGAAGTCGGCGCGCGCCTGCGGGCCATGATGCCCTGGATCGGCAAGAACCGGCTGGTGGACACCAGCCGCAACTAGGCTGACAGTCCGGCGCAAGGGAGAGGGGCTCCATGCGCTTGGCTTTGCTGTTCGCCGTTACGGCGCTGGGGTCCGCATCGGCGTTCGCCGCCGATGCGCCGCCGCCCGACCGGGCTGCCGCGCCGCTGCCGGTCTGCACGACCGTCACCACCGTGGTGAAGCGCGGCGACGTGGTGCTGAGTTCCAACTCGACCACCAAGTGCGAGGACGCCGCTCATCCCGGCGGCGGCATCAACCTGCATCCAGGCTCCATGCTGGCCGGCCCCGAGGCGGTGCTGGCGGCGCCGGCGGCGGTGTTCGGCTCGCTCTCGCTGGGCCAGGGCGACGAGCTGCGCCTTAAGAACACGGCCGGCGACTGGCGGGTGATCTACGACCGCACCGGCGACATCTGCCATTTGACGCTGAGCGCGCGGACCAACCAGACCGGTTTCCTCGCCCGCAGTCAGGGCTGTAAGGGTGCGCTCGGTCGGACGGGGGCCTGGATCTTCCGCGATGGCGCCACCGAGATCCTGCGGGCGGACGGCGGGCTGATCGTGAGGCTGGTCGGCACGCGCGATCAGATCACCGGTTCGACGGCGGACGGCGAGGCCGTGACACTGCAGCGTTAGGGACGGCTGGTTGGTCCCAGGCCGGCTAGGCGAGGGCCGAAGCGCCCGACTCGAAGATCGAGAACTGCATCGAGCCGATGCGGTCGAGCGGCAGGTGCGGGTCGCGCTGGCGGGAGGTCTCGTCCGGCCGGCAGACCCAGGCCTCCTTGGAGCTGACCGGCGCGGTCATGGCCGGCCCCATCAGTTCCAGCTCGTAGCGCCGCTGCAAAGGCTCCAGCCCCTGGGCGAAGGCGGACGCCAGGATCGGATAGGCCACGTCGGCGGCGTGCTTGATCGATATCGGGGCCGGCAAGGTGGCGATGGCGCCGGCGGCCAGGCGAGGGATGTCCACCCGGATGTGGGTCTCGGCCTCCGACAGAGCATAGCGCACGGTGGCCTCCGGCAGGCCCGGCATGCCGTTGCGGGCTAACCGCTCGAGGCTGGCGCCATAGGTGATCTCGTTGGGCAGGGTGACGTGGACGCTGACGTTCTCCAGGTCCGCGTCGCCCGCGTTGGCGATCAGCAGCGGCAGGTTCAGCTCCAGGATCCGCCCCCGGGCCAGGTCGATCGGCACTCGCAGCCGCTCAGGCGCGCGGCGGGACATCAGGGCGAGGTCGAGACGACCGGTCGGGATCGGCGGAGTGGGGGCCGCCGGGGTCGGGGCGAGGCGAAACGGCTCCGACGTCGGCTGAGGCCGGGGCGGCGCGGCTGGCGGGGGATCGAACATCATCGGCGCACGGGTCGGCCGACGGCGCACGGGCTTGCGCGGCGCCAGCTGGCCCAGCGCAAGGGCCAGGGCCCCAACGGCGGCAGCAGCGCTCAGCGCGCCCATGCAGACCACGACGATGGTGTAGGCAGGTACGCCCATACTGAATGGCTTGGCGCGCATCTCGGCGCCTGAACTCCCCCAACAGGCCGCATCATACTGAAACCTGGCGGTTGCGCACCTGTCTTTCACCCCACGCGCGATTGACCTTGGCCGCTGCGATTGCTTGCCTAGGCCATGCGCCGCATCCGCTCGATCTATCTGTCCGGTCCCGCCCTCCCAGCTCCGCACGCCGAGGCCGCCGGCCAGGAGTCCAAGCTGATGTGTGAGGCCGCGGGCTATTCGGCCCTGGGCCTGGATCCGAACGGCCTGGTCGAACGCTCGCCGTCCGAGGCGATGGCGCGCGAAATCTATGCCCACCGCGTAGCCAAGATGCGACTGGCGGACGCGGCCATCGTCAATCTGACTCCGTTCCGCGGGCCGCATTGCGACCCGGGCGCGGCCTTCGAGGCCGGCTTCTTCTCGGGGCTCGGCAAGCCGGTGTTCGCCTATATGAACCTGGTCATGGAAGAGGACGCCGAGCTGCGCGCGCGGGTCGACGCCTATATCGGCTCGGAGCTGGACGAGGACGGCGTCTGGCGCGACGACCTCGGCGCCCCGATCGAGGACTTTGGCCTGCCCGAGAGCCTGATCCTCTGGGCCGAGGCGCGCCGGCTCTATGTGATCGTGACGCCCGACCCGGAGTCGGATCTCACCGGCCTGCAGCTCTGCCTCGACGCGGTGAAACTCTACGCGGATTGACACCAGTCCAGCGCCGCCTCGCCGCGCAGGATGGCCTCCGCTTCCGGTGTGTGCTTGCCGCCGGAGCGGTCGTGCAGCACCAGCGGGGGCAGGAGTTCCAGCGGGGCCTTGCCGGTCTTGATGGCGCGGACCAGCACCCGCTTGGCCGGCGCGTCGGCGAAGGGATGCACCGGACGGATGCGGATGGAGCCGGACTTGGCCGACAGCAGGGCCAGGATGTCGGCCAGCCGGTCGGCCCGGTGGATCAGGGTGATGCTGCCGCCCTCGCGCACCGCCTTGGACAGGAATTCGATCCAGGCCCCCAGGCCGTCGTCGGCCAGATAGGCGCCGCGGCGGGCAGGAGCAGGTCCGCGCAGCCGGGACGGGTCGTCGAAGAAGGGCGGATTGCCGAGCACGGCGTCGAAGGGGCGCAGCGTCAGGGCGTTGAAGCCCTGGGCGATATCGCCGCTCAGGACCTCGATCCGATCGGCCATGCCGTTCAGCGCCACGCTGCGGCGCGCCAGCGCCAGGGCCTCGGCGTCGCGTTCCAGCCCCCAGAAGCGCGCCTGCGGCCGCCGAGCGGCGGCCTGCAGCAGCACCGCGCCCGGTCCGCAGCCGACATCGAGGACGCGCTGGGTGGCCAGGGCGTCGCAGGCGGCGGCCAGCAGGGCCGCATCCATGCCGGCGCGATAGCCCTTGGCCGGCTGCAGCAGCTGCACGCGCCCGCCCAGCAGGCGATCCTCGGTCGGCTCGCCAGAAAGGCTCGCGTCCGGCGACGGGACCTCGGTCATGCGGGCGGACGCTCCGTGCTCTGCCTGATCGGTGACCTACGCCTCCCGCATCCTCGCCGCCAGTCGCGCTTGCGCCAAACGCCGCTGGCGGCCAGGCGAGCGATTGGGCTACAAGCCGTGGCTCAGACGGCATCAGGAGCTGAACAGTTGGACGCAGCCACCGCCATGGTCGCGCGGCCGCAGGGCTCGGTAGAGCTGCTGCTGCGGCTGACCACAGACGATATGGCCGGTGTCGACCGCTTCATCACCGCGCGGATGGAGAGCTCCGCGCCGACCATCCCGGCCCTGGCCGACCACCTGATCTCGGCCGGCGGCAAGCGCCTCAGGCCGCTGATCGCCATCGCCGCCGCGCGGATGTGCGGCGGGACCGGCGACGCCTGCCTGAAGCTGGCCACGGCGGTCGAATTCATCCACACCGCGACCTTGCTGCATGACGACGTGGTCGACGGCTCCAAGCTGCGCCGGGGCAAGGTGGCCGCCCACCTGATCTGGGGCGGGGCCACCAGCGTGCTGGTCGGCGACTTCCTGTTCGCCAGGGCCTTCGAGTTGATGGTCGAGACGGGCTCGCTCCGGGTGCTGGACATCCTGTCCAAGGCCTCCAGCGTCATCGCCGAGGGCGAGGTGCTGCAACTCACCCGCGCCCACGACCTGAACCTCGACCAGGAAACCTATCTCGAGATCATCGGCGCCAAGACCGCCGAGCTGTTCGCCGCCGCGGCTGAGGCTGGGGCGGTGTCGGCCGGCGCGACACCGGCGCGGGCGGCGGCGCTGCGTGACTATGGCCTGAACCTCGGCCTGGCCTTCCAGCTCGCCGACGACGTGCTCGACTATGGCGGGGCCGCCGAAACCCTCGGCAAGAACGCCGGCGACGACTTCCGCGAGGGCAAGGCGACCCTGCCGCTGCTGCTCGCCATCGCTCGCTCGGGCCCGCGCGAGGCGGCGTTCTGGGAGCGCGCGGTGGGCCGGATGGAGCAGACCGAGGCCGACTTCCGCCGCGCCCGTGAGCTGGTGATCGGCACCGGTGCGCTGGAAGCCGCGCTCGACACCGCCGCCGACTACGCCGAGGCCGCCAAGGCGGCGCTGGGGCCCTTCCCCAGGGACGGCTGGCGCGACGCGCTGGAATCCCTCGCGGACTTCGCCGTCAGCCGACCGGCCTGATCCGCCAAGTCCGGCGCGCCAACGCCTCCCTTCCGTTGATTTCACCACCAAGCACACCAAGCACACCAAGCCCTTGGTGATCTTGGGGTGCTTGGTGGTTCCTCGTCCAGGCAGAGCCGAAGAGGCCCCAGAGCCAAGCCTTCGTCTGGATGGGCTGTGGTGGTTCAGCTCACGCTGGCGCAGAACCGCTGGATGCGGCTGCAGGCGTCTTCCAGGACCTCGTTGGAGGTGGCGTAGGAGACCCGGAAATAGGGCTCCAGGCCGAAGGCCCCGCCGTGCACCGCCGCCGCGCCCTCGGTTTCCAAGAGCTGGACCACGAAGTCCTCGTCGTTCCTGATCACCTGGCCGGACGGACCCTTGCGGCCGATCAGCCCTTCGCAGGACGGATAGACGTAGAAGGCGCCCTCTGGCGTCGGGCACTTCAGGCCTGAGGCCTGGTTCAGCATCGAGACCACCAGATCGCGCCGCTCCTGGAACAGCTTCTGGTGCGGCTTGATGAAGTCCTGGGTCCCGTTCAGCGCCTCGACCGCCGCCCATTGCGAGATCGAGCAGGGGTTGGAGGTGGTCTGGGTCATCACCTTGCTCATCGCCTTGATCAGCGGCTCGGGCCCGGCGGCGTAGCCGATGCGCCAGCCGGTCATGGCATAGGCCTTGGAGACCCCGTTCATGGTCAAGGTGCGATCGTAGAGCGCCGGCTCGACCTGGGCGATGGTGGTGAACTCGAAGTCGTCGAACACCAGATGCTCGTACATGTCGTCGGTCAGCACCCAGACCTGCGGGTGGCGCATCAGCACCTCGGCGATCGCTTTCAGCTCCGCCCGCGAATAGGCGGCGCCCGAGGGGTTGGACGGCGAGTTCAGCAGCAGCCACCTGGTGCGCGCGGTGATGGCGGCCTCGAGGTCGGCGGGCTGCAGCTTGAAGCCGCCCGCCATGGTGGTCATCACCCTCACCGGCTCGCCGCCCGCCAGCAGCACCATGTCGGGATAGGACACCCAGTAGGGGGCCGGGATGATCACCTCGTCGCCGGCGGAGAGGCTGGAGACGAAGGCGTTGTAGAGCACCGCCTTGCCGCCGGGCGACACGTTGACCTGGCTGGGCTTGTAGGAAAGGCCGTTTTCGCGCGCGAACTTGGCGCAGATGGCTTCCTTCAGCTCGGGGATGCCGTCGGTGTTGGTGTACTTGGTCTTGCCGCCGCGGATGGCTTTGATCGCGGCTTCCTTGACGTTGTCGGGGGTGTCGAAGTCGGGTTCGCCGACGCTCAGCGAAATGATGTCCTTGCCTTGCCGGGCGAGTTCGCGCGCCTTGTCGGTGGCGGCGAGGGTGGCGGACGGCTTGACGCGGGCAAGGGCGGCGGACTCGGCGAACATCTTGGATCCTCTGGGAGACGGCGCTCGTTTACCGGCCAAGGCGTCGGGCGCCAATGGGAACCAGACGCCTAGCAGTCCCTTTCCACCAGGATGCTGAACGGTGTGCCCATGATGCGACGCCCGGTGCTCGTCGCCCTGGCGACGATGGCGCTGCTCTGCGGCTGTGAACGCGAGCACTTGCCGCCGATCGGCGCGGCGCCGGCCGAGCGCGCGCCTTCGATCACTGCGGCGACCGCGGCCGGGCCGCCAGCGTTCGTCGGCCGCTGGGCCGCCAGCAAGGCCGCCTGCGCTGCGCGGGGGTGGGCGCTGACGCCTACCAGCCTGACCTCTCCGAGCGCCCTGAGCTGCCAGTTCTTCAAGGCCCAACGGACCTCGGCCGGCTACACCGTCTACAGCACCTGCACGGTGGGCAAGGCCTCCCAGCCCGTGCGGCTGGTGTTCACCCTCACCGGATCCGGCGCGGCCCGCTCTCTGACCTTGACCGGCGGCCCGTTCACCGAACCCGTGTCGCTGTCGCGGTGCTCCGAGGCCGCCCAGTCCGCCTCGAGCATGCCTGCCAGCGCCGCCGCTCCGGCTTGACCCACTCGGCCTGATCGGCGACCGCTCGCCGGATGGGCCGACTGATCCGCTTCATCCTGGACATGGACGCGCGCGCCTGGCGGACGGTCGCGGTGACCTTCCTGCTGTTCGGCGGGGCGGGGTTGATCTTCCTGATCGCCATTCCGGCGCTGGGCTGGGGCGGCCAGGCGACGGTCGGCCAGTGGCTGGGCGTGGCGGCCAGGAGCCCCTTCGCCCTCTTGATCGCGGTCGGCGCTTTCGCCGTCCTCGCCTTCGCCGGCGTGCCGCAGGTGGTGCTGATCGCCGCCACCCTCGTGGCCTTCGGGCCCGGGCTGGGCTTCGCCTATAGCTGGGTCGGAACCATGGTCTCGGCTGGCGTTGGTTTCTGGCTTGGCCGTCTCACCGGCGGACGGGTGCTGCGCGACGTCGGCGGCAAGGGCCTGCAGACCTTCATGGCCATGATCGGCAAGAACGGCTTCCTCGCCAGCCTGATCGTCCGCCTGGTCCCCTCCGCCCCGTTCGTGGTGGTGAACATGGCCGCCGGCATGACGCCCATGCGCTTCTCGGCCTTCGTCCTGGGATCGGCGATCGGCATCGTGCCCAAGATCCTGCTGACTGTCATGGCCGGCCATTCGGTGACTCAAGCCCACTCGGGCCAGCTGGTCGCCAACCTCGGTCTGTTCATCCTCGCCCTGCTGATCTGGATGGGGGCGGGGCTCTGGGCGCGGCGGTGGATCAAGCGACGCGAGGCCGAGGCGGAACCTCCGGCGGTTGCCCAAATCGACGAACAGCAATAGATAAGCGCCCATGCGCCGCACTTGCGACAGCCAGCACCTTCTTTCGCTGGGGCTTAGAGGCCCCTGGGCGTCCGTCTAGCCGCGCGCCTCGCGGCCGACGCCCAGGGGATTTTCGACTTCCCCAAAAGCACCGCGAAGGAAACCCCCTCATGACCGCCTCCACCGCCGACGCAAAGAACCGCGTCGTCATCTTCGACACCACCATGCGCGACGGCGAGCAGTCGCCCGGCGCCTCCATGTCCCTGGAGGAGAAGCTGGAGCTGGCCAAGATCCTCGAGGAGATGCGCGTCGACGTCATCGAGGCCGGCTTCCCGATCGCCTCCAAGGGCGACTTCGAGGCGGTGCGCCGCATCGCCGAGATCGTCACCGAGTCGACCATCTGCGGCCTGGCCCGGGCCACCGCCAAGGACATCGAGCGCTGCGCCGAGGCGATCAAGCCGGCCCGCCGCGGCCGCATCCACACCTTCATCTCGACCAGCCCCGTGCACATGAAGCACAAGCTGCAGATGGGCCCGAACGCGGTGCTGGAGGCGATCCACGCTTCGGTCTCCCTGGCCCGCAACCACACCGACGACGTCGAGTGGTCGGCCGAGGACGCCACCCGCACCGAACGCGATTTCCTGCGGCGCAGCGTCGAGGTGGCGATCAAGGCCGGGGCCACCACGATCAACGTCCCCGACACCGTCGGCTACAGCTACCCGGAGGAATATGCCGACATCTTCCGCGACCTGATCGCCAATGTGCCGGGCGCGGACGAGGTGATCTTCTCGACCCACTGCCACAACGACCTGGGCCTGGCGGTCGCCAATTCGCTCTCGGGCGTGCAGGGCGGGGCGCGGCAGATCGAGGTCGCGGTCAACGGCATCGGCGAGCGGGCCGGCAACGCCGCCCTGGAAGAGGTGGTGATGGCGCTGCGCGTCCGCGCCGACCGGCTGCCCTACCAGACCCGCATCGAGCCCCGGCACATCACCCGCGCCAGCCGCTACGTCTCGGCGATCACCGGCTTTCCGGTGCAGTTCAACAAGGCGATCGTCGGCAAGAACGCCTTCGCCCACGAGAGCGGCATCCACCAGGACGGCATGCTGAAGCACGCCGAGACCTATGAGATCATGAAGCCCGAGGACGTCGGCCAGGTGGAGACCAACCTGGTGATGGGCAAGCACTCGGGCCGCCACGCCTTCCGCGAGAAGCTGAAGGCCCTGGGGTATGAACTCAGCGACGAGGGCATGAACGAGGCGTTCCAGCGCTTCAAGGACCTGGCCGACAAGAAAAAGCACGTGTTCGACGAGGACATCAGCGCCCTGGTCGACGACAGCCTGGCCAGGGGCAAGGAACGGATCACGGTGACGCGGCTGGTGGTCACCGCCGGCACCGAGGGCCAGAAGGCCGAGCTGACGCTGAGCATCGACGGCGAGGCCAGGAGCGCCGACTGCTCGGGCGACGGCCCGGTGGACGCGGTGTTCAAGGCCATCCGCGAGCTGGCGCCGCACGAAGCCATGCTGCAGCTCTACCAGGTGCACGCGGTCACCGAGGGCGCCGACGCCCAGGCCCACGTCACCGTGCGGCTCGAAGAAGGCGGCCACATCGCCACCGGCACGGCGGCCGACACCGACACCATGACCGCCAGCGCCATGGCCTATGTGAGCGCGCTCAACAACCTGATCGCCCGGCGCGAGAAGGCCGCTCCCGACTCCCGCGTCGCCGGCGGCTTCCGGTAACGGCGCAGCGTCGCCGCCGCCCCGACGGCGGC
>DATCFQ010000383.1:0-4233 GCA_036509495.1 Caulobacteraceae bacterium | reverse complement strand
TCCTTCGCTGCCCACTGCACACGCACGAACGGCCACGTTGAGCGGTGAGCGTCACGGCAGGAACTGCGGTCAAGAGTGACTCTTGGATGTGTGGGCGCTGCGGCGGATGGTTGCATAAGGGCCAAGTGTTGACCGCGTTCGAATTGGAGGCGCCGTTTCTGGGAGCGGCATCCCCTGGACCATTCGTTTGGGGCGGCGACGTCCAGGGGCTCTGGTCTCCGCCAGCTGACGCATCAGGCGGTATCTGCGCCCCATACGAATCGAGCGCTTGCGCCAAGGCTAGCTGATAATCGGACGCGATCGGCGCGGCCGTCGTCCCCAAGCCCCGCATGGCGCGAAGTGCGGCAAAAATCGAGTCTTCATTCATGACAACCTCTGTGCGAAAACCTGACAGAGGAGTTTGGCCGCCTGGCAAGGGCGACTAGGCTGAGCCTAAGCGTCTTATGACGGTCAACGCTGGGGAGATTTGTCGCGCGACGGATGGCTCTGCGGCCGACTTCTCACCGCCGCGAGACTAATCCGCCTTCGGCGGCTCGCCGGGCTGTGGGCCGCCCTTGCCCGGTTGGGCGGCCTCGACCTTGGGTTCGGGCGGGGGATCGATGGCGTGGCCGAAGCCCAGCAGGATGCTGGCCAGCGCCAGGTTGCCGCGGATCCGGCGGCCATGCCGCTTGCCGATCCAGGCGACCAGCGGCGCGACGACCAAAACGGCCGCGATGGCGATCAGATCTTGCAGCCACGTCGCCATCTCGGGCGGCTCCCTTCGGTCCGGGTGCAGATGGTGAGGCGCTGAGGCCGGTTCAATCGGCGCGCGCGGCGTGGCAAAGCTGGCGCGGTAGGCGACGCAGGGAGCAGAGATGACCAGCGACGGCGGTCCATGGGGGTCCAGAACGCCCGAACCTGAGCGGCCGGCCCAGCCGGCGCGGGCGCGTGCTCGCCTGCAGACCGCGTGGCCGATCGTGCTGCTGCTGGTTGGGCTCGGCGGGCTGGTTCTGGCCCTGACCAAGGCCTTTCCCGAGGCGCTGCAGACCGGCCAGGACTGGAGCAACGTGGTCTATTACGCCGGCTTCGCCGTGCTGGTCGCCGCCGGCGCCTGGCGGATGAGGAGCATCGGCCCGACCCAGATCCTGCGGCACGCCGCGCTCTGGGCGGCGATCGTCGCGGTGCTGGCGCTGGGCTTCGCCTATCGCGACGAGATCTCGGCCGTGCCGCAGCGGCTGAGCGTGGCCTTCAACACCGGCCGGCCAGTGGTCGTTGGGGCCCATGAGCTGGCGATCTCCGAGGACGAGCGGGGCGGTTTCGAGGTGGTCGGCAAGGTCGACGGCCAGCCCGTGCGCTTCATGATCGACACCGGCGCCACCGACACCGTGCTGACGCCGCAAGACGCCCGTCGCCTGGGGGTGGATCTTTCGAAACTGCGCTTCGACGAACAGGCAGAGACCGCCAACGGCAAGGGCTTCGGCGCGCCCTATGTGGCCCGGGCGCTGGAGATCGGACCCATCCGCCTGGCGAACTTCAAGATGACCATCAACCAGGCCCCGATGAGCCGGTCGCTGCTCGGCCTCAGCTTCCTGAACCGGTTGGATTCGTTCGAGATCCGGGGGCGGAAGCTCTATCTGAAGTGGGGCGGCTGAGGCGGCTCAGCCGCGTTTCGCCGCCGCTGCCGCCGCCTCGGCCTTGGATCCCCACTCGACGATCTTGGAGATCAGCTGCCGGGGCACGATCGGCTTGGCCAGGACGTCGTCCATGCCGGCGGCCCGGCAGGCCTGGGTGTTTTCCGGCTGGACGTCGGCGGTCAGGGCCAGGATCGGGACGCCGCGGTTGAGCTTGCTGGTGGCGCGGATCACCCGAGTGGCCTCCAGGCCGTCGACGCCGGGCATGCGCACGTCCATCAGGATCAGATCGTAGGCTTGGCTGACCGCGGCCTTCACACCCTCGGCGCCGCCCTCGGCTTCGTCGACCTGAAAGCCCAGGGGCTGGAGCATCAGCTTGACCAGTTCGCGGTTCACGGCGGTGTCGTCGACCACCAGCAGGCGCAGCGGCGGGCAGTCCAAGGCGGCGTCGGCGCCCGGGATCTCGGCCGGGCTCTCGCCGACGGCCAGCGGGACCTCGAACCAGAAGGTCGAGCCCTTGCCGATCCGGGTGGTCACGCCGATGCGCCCGCCCATCAACTCGACGATGCCCTTGGAGATCGCCAGGCCCAGGCCGGTGCCGCCGTGGGTGCGGTTGATCGAGACGTCAGCCTGGGAGAAGCGCTCGAACAGTCGCTTGAGCTTATCCGGTTCGATGCCCGCGCCGGTGTCACAGACCGACATGCGCAGCCGGCCCGAGCCGTCCGCGCCGTCGGGCTTCCAGGACGCCTTCACGGTGATCGAGCCGACCTCGGTGAACTTCACCGCGTTGCTGACCAGGTTGAGCAGCACCTGGCGCAGGCGTGCGACGTCGCCCACCACATATTCGGGCGTCGCCGGACCCAGCTTGATCAGCAGTTTCAGGCCCCTGGCGGCGGCCTGGATGCTGACCAGGCCCGTGGTCTCGTCGGCCAGACGCCTGACCGACACCGGCGTCCGTTCCAGCGTCACCTGGCCGGCCTCGAGCTTGGAGAAGTCCAGCACGTCGTTGATGATCGCCAGCAGCGCCTCGCTCGCGTCGGAGATGCGCTGGGCATAGTGCTTGGCGTCCGAGGTCAGCTCGCGCCGCTCGCCGAGCAGCTGGGCGAAACCGATGATCGAGGTCAGGGGCGTGCGCAGCTCGTGGCTCATGTTGGCCAGGAAGGCCGACTTGGCCGCCGCCGCCGCCTCGGCGCGGACACGGGCCTGCTCGAGCTCCGCTTCGAATTCCTTGGCCTGGGTGACGTCGCGGACGATGTCCACGAACTCCACCGGCTCGCCCTTGTCGTTCAGCACCAGGTGCGGATTGGCCTCGACCCAGATCCAGCGGCCATCCTTGCGGCGGGCGCGATAGGTGAGCGGCTCGTCCAGGCGGGTCTGCCGGCGCTCGACCATGCCGACGATGGCGGCGCCGATCATCGGCAGGTCGTCCGGGTGGCACATGTCCATCGGCGTCAGCCGCATGTGCTCCTCGGGCGTGTAGCCGAACACCCGCTCGCACGAGGGCGAGACGTACTTGATCACCCCCTCGGGGCTGAGCCGGGCGATCATGTCGGGCGCGTTGTCTGACAGGAAGCGGTGGACCGCCTCGCTCTCTTGCGCGGCCGACTCCGCTCGCTTGAGATCGGTGATGTCGACGCAGGTGCCGACCCGCGCCACGACCTTGCCGCTGGCGTCCCGTTCGGCGAATCCACGGGTCTGGATGTGCCGCACCTCCCCGTCCGGCGTGACGATGCGCACCGAGGTCTGCTCGACCTCGTCCTGAGCGGTCTCGGCCACGTGCTGCAGCCACGCCGCGCGATCCTCCGGGTGCACCAGCTCGCTGATGCCGTCGCGCGCCGGCGGCCCCGTGGCCGGATCCAGGCCATGGATGCGGAACATGCCGTCCGACCATTCGACCTGGCCGCTTTGGCGTTCGGCCCGCCAGAAGCCGATGCCGGTAAGGGCGGCGGCGAGGTCCGACTGCCGCCGCGCTTCCTGGACGGCGTTGCGGGCCATGACCTCGGCGGTGACGTCCCGCGAGACTCCGTGCACCAGGATGTGGCCCTCGGCGCCGGTCTCGACGCAGAAACTGGCCTTGAAGTGGATCCAGTCGCCGTCGACCCTGCGCAGCCGGCATTCGAAAGCGCCGCCCTGGCCGGTGGCGACCGCCTGCGCCAGGCTCGCCTGCAATCCGCCCACGTCGTCCGGGTGGATAAGCTCCATGAACTGGTCCAGGCGGTCGGGATTGAAGCCGAGGATGTCGGTCAGGTCGCTGTAGACCTCGGAGTCGCCGGTGGACGCATTGTAGGTCCAGGCCCAGACGCCGGTCTGGGCCCCGAGCAGGGCGAAAAAGTGGGGGGGCGGGTTGCCCCGCCGCCGAGTGGCCGCCATGCCTTTGAACCCCGCGGGGGCGCCGTCAGGACGAGCAATGTCGTCGCGACTGGTTTCGCCGTGGTTAACGGTGTGAAGCGGTCGCCGTCAGAGCTGGCGGCATTCTGAACCTCGGCTAGCCCTGGATGCCCGCCGTTGCGGCGCCGCGGACCAGGTCGATCAGGGCGCCGGGATCGGCGGGGGTCTCGTCGCCTCGCCAGGCGACGTGCTGGTCTGGACGGCTCAGCAGCAGGCGATGGCGGTAGGCTGTGGG
>DATCFQ010000382.1:0-7855 GCA_036509495.1 Caulobacteraceae bacterium | reverse complement strand
AGGATTAGGGCGGCCTCTCACGCCCAAGCTCATGGATCGATGCCTCGACGCGGGCGTTCCGCAGCCACGATTGAGTGACGGCGCGCGGACTCCCCCTCGCCCGTTCGATCTGGAGACGATCATGAGGAAGCTCCTTCTCATCGCCGCAGCCGGGTCCGCGCTTCTGGCGGCCGGCTGTGCGACCTCTGGCGGCTATGGCGGCTATGGCGGCGGCGGCTACGCCTACGCCGGCCCGGCCGACGTCTGGTACGACGGCTACTATGGCCCCTACTCCGACGGCTATTGGGGCGACGGCGGCGTCTACTTCTACCGCGGCGCCGACGGCCGCTATGCGCGCGACTCCGACGGCCACTTCCGCAGCCACGAATTCACCGGCGGCAAGCACTTCAACGCCGGCCGCCGCCACGACTAGGCCCTAGGCCCTGGTGGGGGCGCGGGATCGGCATGGATGGGCAGCCGCTGCGCCCGCCCGCCTGGGCCGCCCGCGCCGCCGAGGCCGCCAACCGCCTCGCCAGCTCCAGGCTGGCGCGGACGCTGGTCGCCCTGGCCATCCTGGCCATCGCCGCCCTGCTGATCCGCCGCGAGCTGCAGAGCGCGACGCTTTCCGAGATCACCCACGCCATCGCGGCCACCCCGCCCTGGGCGCTGGGACTCTCGGTCGCCTTCACCGTGGCGACCTATTTCTCGGAATCCGTCATCGAATGGTGCGCCCTGAGGGTCATCGGCAAGCCGCTGCCGCTCGGCCGCACCGTGCTCGCCGCCTCGGCCTCGAGCGCCCTGTCGATCGCCATGGGCTTCGGCCTGGCCAGCGGCACGGCCGCGCGGCTGCGCTTCTACGCCTTCGCCAAGCTGAGCGCCGCCGAGGTCGCCAAGGTCACCGCCCTGGTCTCCGGCGCCCTGTTCGTCTCGGGCCTGATCGTGCTCGGCCTGTCGGGGCTGGGCGGTCTGGAGACCATCGCCGCCGTCCTGCACTGGCCGAGCTGGAGCGTGGCGATGCTGTCGTTCGCGCTTATGGCGCTCCTGCCCACCTGGTTCCTGGCGCTGCGGCGAAGGCGCGGCCGTGGCGCCCGGGTCCTCAGCCCGCGTGTCCGCCTCGCCACCCTGGCCGGCGGCGCCGGCGACTGGATGTTCCAGGGCGCGGCCCTGTTCGTGCTCTCGGCCCATGGACTGGCCGATTTCCCGGGCTTCCTCGCCGCCTTCTGCCTCGGCTCTCTGCTCGGCAGCGCTCTGGGCGTGCCGGCCGACCTCGGAGTGCTGGAAGCGGCGGTGCTGGGCTCGCACGCCCTGGGCGCCGCGCACCAGGCGGCCGCGGCGCTGGTGCTCTTCCGAGTGATCTTCCAGCTGATCCCGCTGATCCTGGCCACCCTGGCCATGAGCCTGCGGGAGGTGGTGAACCTCATCCGTCGGGAGCGCGACTGAGCGGACCTATTCCGCCGCCGCCGCCAGGGTGGTCACGTCGATCCGCTTCCAGTCCTCGCCCGCGGAGTAGGTGAAGGACACCGCCCTGATCCTGGAGACGTCGACGCCCTCGCCCAGGAACGGGACTTCCCCGGTCGCCTCGAAGCGGTCCAGGGCCGCCAGCAGCATCCTCCGCGCCCGGACGATGACCACGTCGCAGGTCCCCAGGAACTCCCTGGTGCGGTCGACGATCGGACCCATCGATTCCTGGACCACGAAGTCCTCGTAGGCGTTGCCCTTGTCGACGATGCCGGACCAGTGGCCCTGCTTCATGGCCTCGCGATCCTGGTTCCACATGTTATCGCGCGAGCCCATGTCGGCGTTGAAGTGGTCGGGATTGCCGGTGTCGCGGTTGAACTGGGTCATCCATTCCGGGTCCAGGCGCTCGCGGGCGTTGAACGAGATGTACCACTGCGCGGTCCACTCATCGTCGATGGGGATGGCGCAGACCACGACGCCCGGCCAGCTCGGGGCCACCGGGATGAAGGAGAAGAACGGCAGGGCCACCTCGCGCACCCGGGCGTAGCAGTCGCCGCCCGGCTGCTGGCGCAGCGCGCCCTCGGTGAAGCCATAGGGCCGGTCGACGAACTCGAAGGTCGGCGCGCCGTTGTCGCGCATATAGCCGACCTCCCGGCTGACCTCCTGGTTCGGCGGAAGCTCCAGCTGGCGACGGTGCAGGAAGGTGACGTGGGCGGAATCCAGCAGCGCCTCCAGCCCCTGCAGCCAGTTGGCGTGCAAAAGGCCCCGCCTGGGGATGACGTGGCCCTCCGGCAAGCCGGTGAACTCGAAGGCCGGGAACGCCGGCGGCTCGGCCTTGCGCCCCAGATAGACCCAGATCAGCCCGCCGCCCTCGTGGACCGGATAACTGCGCACCGGCACATTGGCGGCGAGGCGCTCGCGGCGTTCGGCGGGCTCGGTCGGCGTATCCATGCACCGGCCGTCCAGGCCGACTTTCCAGCCGTGGAAGATGCAGCGCAGGCCATCGCCCTCGTTGCGGGCCAGGGCCATGGAGGCGCAGCGGTGCGGGCAGGCCTCGGCGATGAAGCCGACCCGGCCGTCCGAGCCGCGGAAGGCGACGAAATCTTCGCAGACCAGCCGCACCCGCTCGGGCGCGCCCTCGGCCTCCACCTTGGCCGAGCGGCAGGCGGGCAGCCAGTATTCGCGCAGCATGGCGCCCATGGGCGTCCCCGGACCCACGCGGGTCAGGCGCTGGTTCTCGTCGCGGGTGAGCATGGCGTTTCCTCCCAAGCTCCTTGAGGCGCGCGTGCGACGATTTCGTCGCGGACGAACCTGTGGCTCAGCTGCCGGCCCTTTCGGATATACATACCACCTTTGCAGTCGGACGGCGGACAGGCCCCAGCCATGCGCGCGTATTTTCTTGGCATCGCCGGCGCCGGCATGAGCGCCCTGGCCTCGGTGCTGGCGTCGGACGGGGCGGAGGTCTCCGGATCCGACGACGGTGTCTTTCCGCCGGTATCGACCTATCTGCAGCGGCTGGGCGTGCCGTTCCACGACGGCTTCGATGCGGCCCTGGTGCCCCCGGGCGTCGACGTCGCCATCGTCGGGACCAGCGTCAAGCTGGGGCTGGGCGACAATCCCGAGCTGCAGGAGCTGATCCGGCGCGGCGCGCCCCGCTACAGCTTCGCCGAATACCTCGGGCGTCACACTGAGGGCCGGGACAACGTCGTCATCACCGGCAGTTTCGGCAAGTCGACCCTGACCGCCATGTGCGCCAGCTTCCTGACGCAGGCCGGCGCCGACCCCGGCTATTTCATCGGGGCGATCCCGCTGGACCTGGCCGCCACCGGCGCCTCGGGTTCGGACCCGACCTTCCTGATCGAGGGCGACGAATACATCGTGAGCCCCGAGGACCGGCGCTCGAAGTTCCTGCTCTACCACCCCAGCCACCTGATGATCAGCTCGCTGGTGCACGACCATCTGAACGTCTTCCCGACCCTGGAGTCCTACGAGGCGCCGTTCCACCAGCTGCTGGGGCTGCTGCCCGAGGGCGGCAAGCTGGTCTGCGCCCACGCCTTCCCGGCGCTGCACCGCCTGACCGAGGGCCGAGAGGTGGTTTGGTACGGGATGCAGCCCTGCCCCGGCTATTTCGCCGAAGACGTCGCCATCGGCGAGACCACGCGCTTCGACCTGCGCACCCCCGGAGGCGAGCGCCTGCCTCTGTCGACCCAGCTTTTGGGCCTGCACAATATCGAGAACATCGTCGGCGCCTCGGCCCTGCTGCTCGAGCTGGGGCTGATCGCACCGGAGGCCCTGGTCGAGGTCGCCCCCCGCTTCCGCGGCGTCGCCCGGCGGCTGGATAAGAAGACTCGCGTCTCGCGCGCGCCCGCCTACGAAGGGTTCGGCTCGTCCTACGAGAAGGCCCGCTCGGCGATCGAGGCCATGCAGCTGCATTTCCCCGACCGGCCGCTGGTGGTGGTGTTCGAGCCCCACACCTTCAGCTGGAGGAACCGCGAGGGGCTCGCCTGGTACGACACCGTGTTCGAGGGCGTGTACCGGGTGCTGCTACTGCCGCCGCCCGGCCATGGCGCCGCCAGCCACGAGCAGCTCAGCCAGGACGAGATCGCCGCCCGCATCGGGGCCGCCGGCGTGACCGCCACCAAGATCTCAGGCCGCGAGGACGCGCTGGCGGACCTGCAGGCCAGCCTCACCGGCGAGGAGGCGATCCTGCTGCTCTCCTCCGGCCCCCTGGCGGGGCTGGCCGACGCCCTGCCGCCGATGCTGGACGACCGCTTCGGCTGATCGCCGTTTCGCTGGGCGCCACGCCCGGCGATTGCGCCAGGGCGACCCCACGCGCTAGGTTTGGATCATAAGGTAGCCAGACAAACCTTCGGCGGGACCGGAGGATCCAAGGGAGATCGCTCTATGCACGTCGGGATCGCGTCCGGCTTCGCCAACCACCTCAACGTCGACGATCGGCAGTTCATCAAGGAAGAGATGACCCAGCTGCTCTACGCCGCTGAGTTCGGCTTCGACTCCATCTGGATGACCGAGCACCACTTCTCGAACTATTCGATCTCGCCCAATCCGCTGCAGTACCTGACCTGGCTGGCGGCCCGCACCAACTGCCGCCTCGGCACCCAGGTGGTGGTGGTTCCGTGGCGCGACCCCGTGCGCCTGGCCGAGGAGATCGCCGTGCTCGACCACGTGTCGGACGGCAGGGCCATCATCGGTTTCGGCCGCGGCCTGGCGCGTAAGGAGTACGAGGGCCTGCGGGTGGATCAGAACAAGGCGCGCCAGCTGTTCGACGAGATCGTGCCGATGGTGATCGACGCCTTCGAGACCGGCTACATCGAGGGCGGCGCCATCTTCAACCAGCCCCGCCGCGAGATCCGCCCGCGTCCGTTCAAGTCGCTGAAGGGCCGGGTGTTCTGCGCCGCCGGCTCGCCCGCCTCGATGGTCTCGGCGGCCAAGCTGGGCCTGGGCCGGCTCTATCTCGGCCAGCCGATGGTCGGCGGCGGCAGCTCAGGCCCGATCCGCCGCGACAACGGCGAGGCCTCGGGGCCCGCGCGGCCCTTCCAGCCTCAGGACCCGAACGCCCACACCGAGCCGCCGGGGCAGAAGCTGCCGCCCCGCACCGACGGGATCGAGCCCGCCAACGCCCAGTCGGCCGAGGACGCCTGGCTGGAAGCCTGGAAGGAAGCCCATCCGGGGGTAACGCCGGTGGCGCCCTTCGCCTCCAACCTGGTGTTCATCGACGACAGCGCCGACAAGGCCATGGAGCTCTGCCGCGTCTACGCCGCCAACACCTTCCGCGCGGCGGTGAAGAACTACGAGCTGACCTCCAGCCACCACGGCGCAGTCAAAGGCTATGAGGCCTACAAGAACATCACCATGACCGAAGAGGACGTGGAGAACGCCGCCGCCAATGTGGTCGCCACCTCCATCGTCGGGACGCCCCAGACGGTGCTGGAGAAGCTCGACGAGGTCCGCAAGGCCCGCGAACCCCAGGGGATGATGCCCCACGTCTACACCGGCGGCATGCCGCACGAGGACTGCATGAATTCGATCCGCGTCTTCGCCAAGCACTGCCTCAACGAGATGAAGAGCTGGCCCTCGGCCCCCTGGACCGTCGACGGCGAACTGTCCCAGGCGGCGGAATAAGGCAGCTGCTAACCCTCTCCCCCTGCGGGAGAGGGCGGCCTGCGGATGCAGGCCGGGTGAGGGGTCGCGCGGGCCTAGCCGGATAGAGTCTTCGACCCCTCATCCGTCGCCTACGGCGACACCTTCTCCCGCAGGGGGAGAAGGACGCGGATGAACGGGAGGCCGGTGCATGGCGGTCGAGCTGTATTTCTTCCAGCCGCTGGGGACCAATTCGGGGCGGGTGTTCCAGGCCCTGCTGGAAAAGGGCGTGGCCTTCGTCGAGCACGAGCTGAAGGGCCCGGACTTCGAGCACCTGAAGCCCGCCTATCTGAGGATCAACCCCAAGGGCCAGGTGCCGACCCTGGTCCACGACGGACAGGTCATGCCCGAGGGCATGATCGCCAACGAATATATCGACGAGGCCTTCGAGGGCCCGCCGCTCAGGCCCGCCGACCCGCGCGAGCGCTGGCGCATGCGGGTCTGGCAACGCTACGCCGAGAACGACCTCGGCCGCAGCCTGATGATGATCAACTGGAACCGCATCGTGCCCACCTTCGTCGGCGACCGCTCCGAGGCTGAGGTGCTGGCCGTGCTGGAGACCGTGCCCGATCCCGACCGCCGCCGCTCGTGGCTGGCGGCCTATCGCCAGATCACCCCGGCCGAGGTGATCGAGGAATCCCACCGCCGCGCCCGCGAGGGGGCGAAGAAGGTCGAGGCGCACCTGCGCCAGCATCCGTGGGTCGCCGGATCGAGCTTCTCCCTGGCCGACATCGACCTGAACAACTTCTGCGGCTTCATGGCCATGTGGATGCCCGAGCTGGTCAACCAGACCGACACCCCGGCCTTCGTCGCCTGGCGGGCGAAGATGGAGGCGCGGGACTCCACCAAGGCCATGCGCGCGCGCAGCAATTTCAACATGGCCACCCGCGGCGGGGCGGCGATCGCCAACCGCCCGGCGGGCAAGGCCGGAGCGCACTGAGATGATCGAACTCTATCACTGGGAGCCTAACGCCGCCTCGGCCCGGGTGCTGATCGCCCTGAAGGAAAAGGGCCTCCAGTTCCAAAGCCGCTACCTCGATGTCCTGGCCTTCGAGCAGCACGCCCCGGCCTATCTGGCGCTGAACCCATCCGGCGAGACCCCGGTGCTGGTGCGGGACGGCGAGCCGTTCAACGAGTCCAGCTACATCTGCGAGTACCTGGAAGAGGCCTTTCCCGAGACGCCCTTGATGCCAAAGACGCCGCTGGACCGCTGGGCCGCACGGGCCTGGCAGAAATACGTCGACGACTATCTGGCCGCCTCGGTCAGCGACCTCGCCTGGGCGGCGCTGGGCTCGGCCGGGCTGAAGCCGCCGCCGGGCTCGTCCATCGACGACGCCGTCGCCCGGATCCCGATGCAGGAGCGGCGCGACGCCTGGCGCGGCGCCCTCGAAGACCTCGGCGAGGAGGTGCTGGATAAGGCGCGCGAGCGGGTGCGCCTCACCGTGGACAAGATCGAGACCGACCTTGAGGATCGCGACTGGCTGGCCCCCGGCGGCTACTCCCTCGCCGACATCGCGGTCTATCCGTACATGAACTACCTGCCGCGCATCGAGCCTGAGTTGGTGGGCAAGAGGACCGCGCCTCACACCCTGGCCTGGCTGAAGCGGATGTCCGAGCGGCCCGCCGTCATCGCCGCCGAAGCCATGAGCCGGACCGGCGACGCCTATGCCACGGCCGCGCCGGGGCCGGAGCACGTGCGCTGGGGATAGGCGCTTCGGACGCGCCCATGGCCAGGGCTATGGCTTGGCGGCCAGCCAGCCCTAGGCTTGAACCTGGCGCGCGTGACGTCAGGGGACTTATCGATGATCGAGCAGACGCGATGGCCTCTGTTTCGGCGTCGATCCCTAGCGGGCCGGAACGATCGCCACCCGGTCGCCCATATAGGTCCCGACCCACAGCCTATTGCCGACCTTCAGCGCCGAGGTCGCATCGCCGAAGGACGCCGTCGCCGGCACGTGCATCAGGGTCTTCAGCGTCATCGCCCGGGGATCCAGCCGCGCCACCCACCAGCCGGCCACGCAGCGCGGCTGGCCGCAGGGCGCCAGCAGCCGCTTGATGTCGCCGTCCTGGCCGGCGACCAGGATCTTGCCGTCCGCCAGGCGGCGGACGTTGTCGGGCAGGAACGGGGTCTTCACCGTGGTCGGCGGCGCATCGGAGCCGATGCGGAAGCGATAGACCTTCTGCTCGGGCCAGGCGTTGACCAGGATGGCGCCGCCGACGATCTCGACGCCGTTGGCGCCGGACATGTCGCTGTGGG
>DATCFQ010000381.1:0-6227 GCA_036509495.1 Caulobacteraceae bacterium | reverse complement strand
GCTTGCGGCCGCATCGGCGGCCGGAAATAGAAGGGCAACGGCGGCTGGGTCTCATAGGCGCCTTCCAGGATCCCCAGCTCCTCCGCGCTCAGGGGCGCGGCGTCGACCGCCTTGATCGGATCGTCCAGCTGGCTGAGCTTGGTGGCCCCGACGATCGGCGCGGTCACCGCCGGCTTGCTGAGCAGCCACTGGATGGCGATCTCGGCCGGCTTGACCCCGCGCTTGTCGGCGACGGTCTTCACCGCATCGATCACCGCCTCGTCGGCGGGGCGGTTGAAGCGGTCGCGGGCCATCACCGAAGAGGAGCGGATGGTGCCGGACTTGCGGCTGCCGGCCAGGAGTCCGCCGCCGATCGGGCTATAGGGGATCAGGCCCACGCCCTCGTCGAGGCACAGGGGGATCATCTCCCGCTCTTCCTCGCGATAGATCAGGCTGTAGTTGTTCTGCATGGTGGTGAACCGCGACAGGCCGGTGGCGTCGGAGGTGTGCAGCATCTTGGCGAACTGCCAGGCCGCCATGGTCGAGGCGCCGAGGTAGAGCGCCTTGCCGGCCTTGACCACGTCGGTGAGCGCCTCGAGCGTTTCCTCGACCGGGGTCGTCAGGTCGAAGCGGTGGATCTGGTAGAGGTCGACATAGTCGAGCCCCAGCCGCTGCAGGCTGTTGTCGATGCCGTGCATGATGTGCTTGCGCGACAGGCCGCGGGCGTTGGGGTCCTGGCCCATGGGCTGGTAGACCTTGGTGGCGACCACCGTCTCTTCGCGGTTCACCCCGAAGGCCTTCAGCGCCCGGCCGAGGATCTCCTCGCTCTGGCCCTGCGAATAGACGTCGGCCGTGTCGAAGAAGTTGATCCCGCCATCCAGCGCCCGGCGCACGATGGCCTGGCTCTGGTCCTCGGGCAGGGACCAGTCCATGCCCTCGCCGAAACTCATGCACCCCAGGCAGATGCGCGAGACCTTCAGGCCGGTCGAGCCAAGTCGGACGTATTCCATCACCCACCTCCTCGTCGTTCGCTCAGGGAGATCGACAGCCGGACGCTCAGCGCCGCGCGCCGCCGCTCCACAGGCCCTGGCCGCAGGATTCCCCCCGGGAGGCGTGGGGGCAAATGAAATAATCGCGTTCCGGGCCGCTGTCAGGCCGGGGCGCCCTGGCGGGCGGCGCGTTCGACCTCGGCCTCTTCGGCCAGGTCGTCCTCGATCGGGACGTCCATGACCGGCGTCCCCATGCCGGTGCCGGAGGCTTCGCCGGCGGGCTCGCTCTGGAACTTGAGCATGCGCACCTTCCGCCAGCCGCCGAACTGGTAATAGAGCGCCGACAGGCCGGCCGAGACGATGGTCCCCAGCGGGAAGCTCCACCAGATCGCGTCCGACCCCCAGTGGGGGATCAGCACCATGGCGAACGGGATGCGGATGGCCAGCACGGAAAAGGCCAGGATCAGCAGCGGGACGATCACCGCCCCGGTCGAACGAACGATGCCGGAGAGGGCGAAGGTGATGCTGAACAGGGCCAGCGACCACAGGACCGTCTGGTTGATGTGGTGGGCGATCGCCATGGCGGGCGAACTGGATGGCAGGAACAGGTGCAAGGTGGCGTCGCCGGCCAGGTAGATGGCCAGCGCGATCGATCCGGTGATCGCCAGGCTGGAGAGCACGCCCGAGATGGCGATCTTGCTCACGCGGTCCCAGCGATCGGCGCCGATGTTCTGGGCCGCCATCGAGGAGATCGAGGCGCCCAGCGCCATCCCCGGCATCTGCACATAGGTCCAGACCTGGCTGGCGGCGGCGTAGGCCGCCGAAGTCAGGGCGCCGAAGGAGTTGACGAAGCCCATCATCACCATGGCCGCGCCGGACATGATGAGCATCTGGAAGCCCATGGGCAGGCCGCGCAGCAACAGCTGGCTGGAGATCTTCAGGTCGGGCTTCAGCAGCGGCAGGTCCTCCCACCGCAGCATCAGGGGACTCTTCATCCGGTAGAGGGTGACGATCAGGCAGACCAGGCTGACGCCCTGGCCGATCAGGGTGGAGCAGGCCGAGCCGGCGATGCCGAGCCTGGGGAAGGGCCCGATGCCCCGGATCAGCATCGGGTTCAGGCAGATGTCCAACACGATGGCCAGCACCAGGAAATAGAACGGGGTCTTGGAGTCGCCGGCGCCGCGCTGCGCCATCTGCAGGAAGGCGAACAGGCACATGAACGGCATCGCCAGGAACACGATGCGCAGGTAGATCTCGGCCTCGGCCTTGGAGACGGCTGGCGTCCCCATCAGGTGCAAGATCGTCGGGGCGGCGAAGTAGCCGACCGCGCCGATCAGCACCGCCAGAATCATGAAGAAGGTGACCGCCGTGCCCATCACCTTCTTGACGGTCTTGAGGTCGCCCGCGCCCACCGCCTGGGCCACCAGGATGTTGGCGGCCATGCTGATCCCGAAGATCGAGCCCAGCATCATCATCATGACCAGGGTGGAGTTGGCGATCGCGGTGATGGCGCTGATGCCCAGGGTATGGCTGACCCAGAACTGGTTGACGCTGCCGTTCAGCGATTGCAGCACGTTGCCGCCCAGCATCGGCAGCGAGAACACCAGCAAGGTCTTGGTGATCGGGCCTTCGACCAGCTGGCGCTGATGGCGCCCGCCCTGCCCACCGGGTCGGGCCTGGCTCGCAGGCGCTGCACTCGTCATGTTCCGCTTGCCTTGCGCGATCCGGCCGGGGCGGACGAACCAAGCCCGACGGCCCGATGCGCGGCCGCCTTTTCCCAGCATCCCTTCTATTCTGTACGTCCGGATTAAGCCCTGGGTTGACGCTGTCAAGAAAGAGCTGGGCGCGCGCCCGTCAACCCATGACCTCGAGAGAGGGGATGCTGGGTCCCTGCTCTCCGGCGCTGCGCGCCTGCGGCCGGGATGACGTCAGATCCGGATCACCACCTTGCCCACGAAGTCGCCGGCGATGGCCGTCTCGTAGGCCTGGCGGGCGTCCTCGAAGGCGAAGATCTTGTCGACCAGCGGTTTGATCCCGCCCACCGTCATGGCCTCCAGCATGTCCTCGAACATGACCCGGCTGCCGACCATGATGCCGTGGACGCTGCCGGCCTTGAACGCCAGGCCGATAGGGTTGAGCGCGGCGGGGTTCTCCGCCTGGGTCATCACCCCGATCAGCGAGATCTTCCCGCCCCATCCCAGAGCGGCGTAGGATTTGGGCAGGGTGCCCGCGCCGCCCACCTCGACCACTACGTCGACGCCGCCGCCCAGGACGGCGATCTGGCCGTCGCGGCCCGGACCCTCGACGCCGCCGGTCAGGCGCTGGACCTGGTTCTCCCAGTCGGGCGTGGTCTTGTAGTTGATGCAGGCGTCGGCCCCCATCGCGTTCAGGCGCCCGATCTTGGCGTCCGAGGATGAGGTGGCGATCACCCGCGCGCCGGCCGCCCGGGCGAACTGCAGGGCGAAGATCGAGACCCCGCCGGTGCCCAGCACCAGCACGCTCTGGCCGGCCTTCAGCGGCTTGCCGGCGCCGAACAGGGCGTTCCAGGCGGTGAGCGCCGCGCAGGGCAGGCAGGCGGCTTCCTCGAAGCTCATCCAATCGGGGATCTTCACCAGCCCGTCCTCGTGGAACACCGCCTGCTCGGCCAGCACCCCGTCGCGGGGACCGCCCAGGGCGCCGAAGCCCGGCGGCGGGCGTCCATCGACCCACACCTGGAAGAAGGTCGGGCAGACCCGGTCGCCGACTTCGACCCGGCCCACCCCCTCGCCGACGGCGATCACCTCCCCGGCGCCGTCCGACAGCGGGATGAAGGCCCCGGCCGCGGGGGTGTGATAGCCGCCCTTGACCATCGGCTGGTCGCGGTAGTTCAGCGAGGCGGCGCGCAGGCGCACCACCACCTGGTGCGGACCGGCCTTGGGATCGGGACGCTCCACCTGGCGCAGCCGGTCCAGGCCCTCGCCGTCCTGCTGGATCTCGTATGCCCTCATCGCCGCCGTTCCTCCGCGCGGGCTCGTCCGGCCCCTGCGCCGCTTGTACCCGCTGGCCGGACGTTGTCACGGTGGGCCAGATTGAATCGGGCCGAGAAGTCGGCGACTAGTTCTGACGAGCGGCGCCAAGACCGCGATCTGGAGGAAGCCCATGACGGCCCAGGCCCCGATCCCGGACGACGCCTCGTCCTCCCCGTCCGGCGCCCCGCCCTGGCCCTCCTCCGGCCAGGCCTGGAAGACGGTGTGGATCCTGGCCCTGGTGCTGGGACTGTCGCAGATCGACCGCAACATCCTCACCCTGCTGCTGCAGGACATCAAACACGACCTGAAGCTCTCCGACACACAGATGGGAGTCCTGATCGGCCTCGCCTTTTCGGTCATCTACCTGTTCCTGAGCTTCCCCCTGTCGCTGGTCACCGACCGCAAGAGCCGCAAGATCATGATCGCCATCGGGGTGGCGGTCTGGAGTCTGTGCACCGCCGCCTGCGGGCTGGCGCGCGGGTTCTGGCCGCTGTTCTACGCCCGTGCGGGCCTGGGGGCGGGGGAGGCGGTGAACGGGCCGGCGACCTATTCCCTGCTCGGCGACAGCTTCCCGCGCGAAAAGCTGCCGCGCGCCATGGCCGTGCTCAACCTGGGCTTCATCGGCGGCACGGCGCTGGCGCTGATCCTGGGGGCGGGGGTGATCGCCGCCGTCAGCAAAGTCCATCTGGTGCTGCCGGGCTTCGGCCTGATGAAAGGGTGGCAACTGGTCTTCCTGACCATCGGCCTGCCGGGGCTGGCCGTCGCCGCCTTGACCATGACCATCCGCGAGCCGCAGAGGCATGGCGTGGGCCGGCGGGCGGCCACGGGTTGGAGATCCTTCGTCGAGGTGGCGCCCTTCCTCGCGCGCAACGCCCGCTTCTATGGATGCATGTTCGTCTCGGTGTTCATCACCGGGACGATCACCTACGGGAGCCTGAACTTCCGCGCGGCCTTCTTCCAGCGCACCTATCACTGGCCGGCCCAGGAATATGGCCTGGTCTACGGCGTCGCGTCCCTGATCACCTCGGCGCTCGGCCTGGTTGCCGGCACCTGGCTTTGCGAACGCTGGAACCGCCGCCACGACAACGGCAACATGCGGGTCGGCGTGCTGGCCTATGTCCTCAGCGCCCCCTTCAATGCGGTCTTCACGCTGATGCCGAATGGCTGGCTTGCGGTGGTCTGCGGCTCGGTGGGGGCGGGACTGGCGCTGATGGCGGCGCCGCCGGTGGTGGCGGCCATCCAGTCGGTCACGCCGGGCCACGTGCGGGCCCAGGTCAATTCGATCTACCTGCTGCTGTTCAGCGGCGTCACCGGCATCGTCGGTCCCGTCTTCATCGGCTGGCTGACCGACCTGCAGCACGACGAAACCAGGCTGGGGCTGGTCATCGCGGTGGTCTCGGCCATCGGCCTGCCGATCGCGGTGGGCGTCCAGGCCTTCTCCCTGAAGCCGTTCGGCCAGATGGTCGCCCGCCTCAAGGTCGAGGAGGCCGCCCAGGGCTAGGTCGTGTGCTCAATAACGAGGAGGCGTCGCGGACGCGGCGGGGCTCAGCCGATAAAACGGGAGGTCCTAACTTCCGAGAAGGGTGGATTGCTGCCCTTCGCCGCTCTCCGGCAAGCACACGCTCTGTGGACAAGCGGCATTATCGGAAATGACGGAGCGTGGCCTTATCGAAATGTGAGACTCCGGCGATTCCTGAGACTCAGGGTGTTTGTGGCCGTACGCGCCGACGATGACCGGCCCCGCTCCTCAAACGCCAGATTCTAGACCGGCAAATCTCCGACGTGATTGGTATAGAGTGTGATGCCAATGCCGTCCGGATCAACCAACTCGAAGTAATAGTGACCAAAAAACTGATCTTGAGAAATCTCTCCCACGGGTAATCCGTTTTCCATGAGAGTCGATCTGTACACTTCCAGATCACTCCTAAGCCTTCCGTCGATCATCAGATCGAAACTTTCATCGAAGAAGGATCCGCGCTGTCCGATCCGGCTAGCGTTTATCGAGAACGGCAGCTCCTCATTTCGGTCGAAAATCAATATGTGAGTTCCACCGCGCAATTCGATAATTGCTAGGTCTGGATATATACCGACCGGGCGTAGGCCCAACTTTGTATAGAATTGATAAGTCGTGTCGATGTCATTGACCTTCATGACAAAATGTCCGAGGGTCACTGCGGGCAAATTCTTGTTCATTTGCTTTTAGTCCTCTTTGAGATATTGGGTTTTCGTGGGTCGATGGGCGTCCGCGGCG
>DATCFQ010000380.1:0-2883 GCA_036509495.1 Caulobacteraceae bacterium | reverse complement strand
CGCCATGACTTTCTGCTGACGCCCTGTTCGGCCGACACCTTCCGGATTCTTTATGCGGACGAGACTCCCCATCGCGGCTGCTTTGGAAATCTGGCGGCGGCGCTGGCTCCGTTCGGGATCGCGCCGGACCAGATCCCGATCGCGTTCAACGTCTTCATGAACGTGACGATCGACGGCGTCTCTGGCGAAATCCGGGTCGAGCCGTCCCGCAGCCGCCCCGGCGACCGGATCGTGTTCGAGGCTGCTCGCGACCTGGTGATCGGCCTCACCGCCTGCGCGGCCCCCCAGTCCAACAACTACGCCTTCAAACCCATCCTCTACGAAGTCGCGCCGCCACCCGTCTGACCCCCGCGTACCCACCCCTCTCTCGCGGGCACCGCTTCATGACCCCTCGCCCGTGAAACGGGAGAGGGAGGGGCCCGCCGGTCCGGCGGTGAGCCGGAGCGGTGGGAGGGTGAGGGGCGCCGCCGACTCTGTCTCATGGCGTGGCCAACCCCGGGGGCGTTCGATCACGGCGAGGCCCTCACCTTCCCGTCGCCCTTGCTCCGCAAGGCCAATGGGCCCCTTCCTCTCCCGCTCGCGGGAGAGGGGGAAGAAGCCAAGCCCATGGAAAGCGTGGTTCCGGTGGGCCTCGCGGGAGAGGCAAGGGCTCACCGGCCTTGCCGCGCAAGGCGCGTATCTGGGCGCGTTGTCTGGTGAATTTGACACCATGGTACGTCTGGTATAACAGACATTGTGTCGCTCAAACAGGACAAGAAAGCGTCTCCCATGGGTTACAAGGCGAAGAGTTCCCTGGCGGGGTTGGCTGCCCTAGCGCTCGTTTATGGCAGCTATTTCCTCTGGGCTTTAGCGCCGGGGCATACAGCGCACGATGACCTCGCCCACATGGTGGGGGCCGCCATCGGGCTCACCATCATCCTGATCATCCTCGAGATCATCATTGCCGTGCGCGACCGATCGCCGGCCGCCAGGGTTGACGAGCGGGACTCGATCGTCGGGCTGCGCAGTGCGCGCAACGGCTACTACGCGCTTGTAGGCATGATCTGGTGGGTGCCGATCGTCGCACTGCTCGGTGCGCCCGCGGTGTTGTTGGCCAACTTGAGCTTGGGCATGCTGGTGTTGGCCGAGATGGTCCATTTCGGGTCCCGCGTCATCTATGACCGTGTAGGGGGCTGAAGATGGCGGGCACCAAGGTGACCAACTGCCTGCGAATCCTGCGGTTCGGTCATGCCGAGATGAGCCAGCAGGCTCTCGCCGATCGCGTGGGCCTGACGCGCCAGACCATTGTCGCGATCGAGAAAGGTCACTACGCGCCCTCCTTGGAGGCGGCCTTCCGGATCGCCCGCGCCTTCGGCGCGGACATCGAGGAGGTGTTTGGTTACTCGGATTGACGGCGGACCATGGCGCGTCGGGTCACTGTCAATCAGATCAGTAGGCGACCCAGGCGAACACCCTCACGGAATTGTTGTCGGAGGCCTTGCCGCCCAGGCCGTCGTAGTTGGCGCCCGAACCGTCGAAGCTCAGATAATCGGTGTACTGGACGCCCACTCGCAGGTTGAACCGGGGGCCGAAAGGTGAACTGGACCGGCCAAAGGGCGTGCCGTCGATCTGGAACAGAAGGCCGGAGCTGTCGGGTCTGAACGTCCGGTTGCCGGCGTAGAGCAGCTCGTCCCGGGTCCCCCAGGTGTCGAATGCCCCCACCGTCAATCCGATCTCGTTGCGCCAGTAGTAGGAAGCATCGAACCGGGCATCCTGCAGGCGCACCCGGTTGGTGGCCGCCAGGCCCAGAAGCTGGGAGGCGTCCAGCCGTTGCCGTTCGTTCGTGTACCGGCCGTTGATGGTGAACACGTCCTTGTTCTTGGCGAAGAACTGGAAGGAACCGTCGAGCCCCAGGTCCGTGTAGTGGTCGGTGAAGCCGGTCGTCTCGACGTGCCCGGGGTAGAGGTTCGCCGCCATGGCGAACGCGCCCAGCTCGAAGTTATGGTTGCCGTAGTTCTTCTGGTAGGCGATCCGGCCGTAGGGGGCGACGCCGTCGATGTTGCCCGGATCGTAGGGATCGACTCCGGCGCGGGTCAGGAACAAGGCGCTGGGAGAGGTGTAGCCGCCCCCCTCCAGATAGATCTGGGAGTTGATCCACGCATAGGCGGTCGCCCCCAGCGTGTTCTGCGCCAGGCTCCCGATCAGCGGCGCGGCGGCGGGCGACGGCGACAGGGCCGAGGTGGTGTAGGGATAGCCCCAGCCGGGCAAGGTGTTCCACGCGTCCTGCACGGTGGGGCCGTTGTTCACCGACAGGCCCAGGACCATGGGCGTGCGGCCGATCTTGGTGGTCGTGACGGCCCGCAGGTCGAGATTGTCCCAATGCCACGCCTTGGCCACTCCGTCGTAGGTCGTCTGGATGAAGGCCCCCAGGTGGGAGCCGTAGCCGCCGGCGAAGAAGATATTCAACTGGTCCAGAGCCCAGTTGTCGTTGGCGTTGAAGCCGGGCGCCGGCGGCTGAGCCTTCATGGTGCGGACGTACGAGGCCTGGGCCGCGATCGAGAGCGGGACGTTGAAGGTCGTCGTGCGCAGGGTGTAGCCGCGCAATTTGAAAGCGCGCCCGGTGGGCGTGAGTTGCGGGCCGAAGCCGCCCACATGACACGAGGCGCACGGCTGTCCCGTCTGCGCGGCGAAGGCGGGCACGGCGCCGGCGACCCCAGCCGAAAGCGCTAGGGCCGCGATGCCAAGAACCACTGCCTGAACCAGGCGCTTGAACGCCGGAACCCTCCCCTGGCCCGATCCCCGCATAGGAGGAGACTAGGATTTGGCCGCGTAGAGATTGCACCAACCGGATGCGACCACGGGGCCTTTGACGACCTTGCAGGAACCCGGCGGCTGCCACTGCTT
>DATCFQ010000379.1:0-2929 GCA_036509495.1 Caulobacteraceae bacterium | reverse complement strand
TGGCGGGCGAACGCTTCGCCGTGCGTAATTCAGGCGCCGTCGCGGTGGTCGAAGGCGTAGGCGATCACGGCTGCGAATATATGACCGGCGGGGTGGTGGCGGTCTTGGGCGAGACCGGCCGCAACTTCGCCGCCGGCATGTCGGGCGGCGTCGCCTACATCTACGATCCGCTGGGTCGGTTCCGCGATCGATGCAATCCGGCCATGGTGGATCTGGAAGCGCTGGGTCCCGTCGCCGCCCTGGACCCGGAAGATCCCGGACGGCCGCGCCAGCGCGCCCCCAGCGTGAGCGATTCAGGGCTGGGCGACATGCTGCGTTTCGACCGTGAGCGTCTGCGCATTCTCCTGGAGCGCCACCTCCTGCACACGGGCAGCGCCCGGGCCGCCGCCCTCTTGGTGGACTGGGAGACCGCCGCCGGCCAGTTCGTCAAGGTGATGCCCAAGGACTACCGCCGCGCCCTGCTCGATCAGGACGCCGAGGCTCGCACCGCCGCCACCGTCGCCGCCGAATAGCGGCTGAATCTCGCTTTCGGAGCACCCCATGGGCAGGCCCACCGGCTTCCTCGAGATCGAACGCCACGACCGCGGCTACGAGCACATCGAGGCGCGGTTGAAGACCTGGAACGAGTTCGTCAAGCCGCTGCCCTATCCGCAGGTCGCCGAGCAGGCCGCGCGCTGCATGGATTGCGGCATCCCGTTCTGCCACCAGGGCTGTCCGGTGGGCAACATGATCCCCGACTGGAACAGCCTGGTCTATGGCGACCGGTGGCGCGAGGCCCTGGAGGTCCTGCACTCCACCAACAACTTCCCGGAGTTCACCGGCCGGGTGTGTCCTGCGCCCTGCGAAGCGGCGTGCACCCTGAACATCGACGACAACCCGGTGACCATCAAGACCATAGAGTGCGAGCTGGTCGATCGCGGCTGGGAAGCGGACTGGATCAAGCCCCAGCCTTCGGCGCGGGGCACCGGCAAGCGAGTCGCGGTGGTGGGATCGGGGCCAGCGGGCCTGGCCTGCGCCCAGCAGCTGGCGCGAGTGGGCCATGCCGTCACCGTGTTCGAAAAGAACGACCGCATCGGCGGCCTGCTGCGCTACGGCATCCCCGACTTCAAGATGGAAAAGCGGCTGATCGACCGACGCGTGCGGCAGATGGAGATCGAGGGCGTCATCTTCCGGACCGGCATGGAGATCGGCGCGGCGGTCACGGTCCAGAGGCTCCTGGACGACTACACCGTGCTGGTGATGAGCGGCGGGGCCGAACAGCCGCGCGACCTGGAGTTGCCCGGCCGCGACCTCGAGGGCATCCATTTCGCCATGGACTTCCTGCCCCAGCAGAACAGGCGAGGCGCCGGAGACGACGAGGCGCGCGCAGCGCCGAACGGCGCCATCTCGGCGCATGGCAAGCATGTGGTGGTCATCGGCGGGGGAGACACGGGGTCGGACTGCATCGGCACCTCCATTCGGCAAGGCGCAGCCTCGATCACCCAGCTGGAGATCCTGCCTCAGCCGCCCGTGCGGGAGAACAAGACCCTGACCTGGCCGGACTGGCCGCTGAAACTGCGCACGTCGTCGTCCCAGGAGGAAGGCTGCGATCGCGACTGGTCGGTGACCACCAGGCGGGCGCTGGGATCGAACGGCAGGGTCGAGGCCTTGGAGTGCGTCCGCATCGACTGGTCGCCCGGCCCGGACGGCCGCCCGAGGATGCAGGAGATCGGCGGCAGCGAGTTCGAGCTGAAGGCAGACCTCGTGCTTCTCGCCATGGGCTTTCTGGGGCCCCGCAAGCCCGGCCTGGTCGAGCAGGCCCAGGTGGAGCTGGACGCCCGCGGCAACGTGAGAGCCAGCGTCGCCGACTATCAGACCTCGTCCGAGAAGATCTTCGCCTGTGGCGACATGAGGCGCGGCCAGTCGCTGGTGGTGTGGGCGATCCGCGAGGGCCGTCAATGCGCCAGAGCCGTCGACGCCTACCTGATGGGCTCCAGCGAGCTTCCACGTTAGGGGGCGGACGCGTCTCCGTTTGGCCTATGCCTTAGCCTCGCGCCCATCTGGCGGAGCTTTGGTATCCCTCCGGTGAGGGCCGCGGGACTGCGAGAGCGGCCTATGGGCCGCAGCACTTCTTGAACTTTTTTCCCGAGCCGCAGGGGCAGGGGTCGTTGCGACCGAGCCTTGCAGAGACACGGGCCGCGCCGGTGATCCTCTCGGTCACGAGCCCTGCGCCTGGGCGCGGTTTGCGCTCGCGCCAGAACTGGGCGATGCCCATGACGCTTTCTGGAAGGATGGCGGGGAGTTCGCGTAGGAACTCCTGCTCCGTGCCGGGCTCGAGACCGAGCGCCGGCAGGCCATCCTTGCCCATGCCGAGGGCCATGATGGGCAAGAGGAGCAGCGCGTGGCGCTTGGCCTTGAGCAGCGGCTCCCAGGACTTGGCCCGCAGCGAGACGGCGAGCCCGAACCCCTCGGCCCAGTCGGCGCAGATCAACTCGCCGTCGCGGGTCTTCCACAGGATCGGCCGGAAGGTCCCGTCGCGCACATCCCGGACGATCTGGTTGTAGCGGCTCATCATGCCGCCGAGCACTGCCTGGATCTCCCGGCCGTCGTCGAAGACCGGCTCTTCGCCGCCCCAGACCAGCGGCAGCCACTGGCTGGGCATGATCGGCTCGGGCCCGATGGCGACGCCGGTCAGCAGGCCGTCCAGCTCCGACAGCTGCATGCAGTCCGGCGGCGAGCGGTCCGAGCCCAGGAACTCGTCGAGCGCTTCGGGGCCGAGGCCCAAGACCGGGATGTCCAGTCCGGCGGCTGGTCCGGGCGTCTTGATCCTGGTCGCGTGCTGCAAGGGCGATGATCTCACGCCGCCAGTGTGCCAGCCGTCGGCTTCCAGTTCCAGGGGAGCAGCTCGTCCAGGCTGTGGATGGATCGTGTGCGGCCGGCCGTGGCGCTT
>DATCFQ010000378.1:0-4123 GCA_036509495.1 Caulobacteraceae bacterium | reverse complement strand
CCGGGGTGCGCTTCGCTCTCTGCTGGCTGGTTCCGGCCTGGATCATCTTCGAGCTGACCCCGACCAAGCTGCCGCACTATCCCCTGCCGCTCTACGGCGCCCTGGCGTGGCTGATGGCGGCGGCCCTGCAGCAGCCGATCGGCAGGATCAGCCGCTTCACCGGCGCGGTCCTGGGCGGGCTTATGGGCCTGTTGCTCGCCGCCGCCGGCGTGGTCCTGGCCCTGCGCTACGGCGGCCCACCCAGCCTGGCCTGGGCCATCGCCACGGCCGTGGTGCTGGTCGCCGCCTCCGCCGCCGGCGTGGTCCTGATCCTGTTCCGGCGAAAGTCTTTGGTCACCCTGGGGGTCGCGCTCGGCCTCGGCGTCATCGGCCACGACGCCCTGGCGGCCGGACTGGCGCCGTCGCTGCAGCCGCTCTGGCTCTCCAGCCGTACGGCCGAGGCGGTGAAGCGCGCCGGAATCGATCCGAGGAATGGCGTCACCCCCGGGCCTGTCTCGGTCGCCGGCTACGGCGAGCCGTCGATCGCCTTCCTGCTCGGAACCCGCACCGAGCTGGGGACCGGCGAGGTGGCCGCCGCCGCCGTCTCCGAGGGCCGCCCTGCCGTAGTCGAGCGCCACGAAATGCCGGAGTTCCAGGAGGCGCTGAAAGCCCAGGAGGCCCACGCCGCTCTCGTCGGCGAGGTGAAGGGTATCGATTATTCCAAGGGTAAACCGGTCGATCTCTTCCTATATCGGTCGCTGGAAAGCGGGGATCAGCCCGGAGATCAGCGATGAGCCGCAGGATCGAGATCGTCGAGGTGGGCCCGAGGGACGGGCTGCAGAACGAAGCTGTGGCGCTCACCGTCGAGGACCGGCTGGCGTTCATCCGCCGCCTGGAGTCCGCTGGTGTCCGGCGGGTCGAGGCGGTGTCCTTCGTCAATCCCAAGCGCGTGCCGCAGATGGCCGGCGCCGAAGAGATCATCGCCGCCCTGCCGAGGACGCCCGGCCGCTCGCGCATCGGCCTGGTCCTGAACTTCAAGGGATGGGAGCGCCTGAAGGCGACCTCCTGCGAGGAGGCCAATGTGGTGGTCTGCGCCACCGACAGCTTCGGCCTCAGGAACCAGGGCGCCACCACCGACCAGCAGATCCAGGCCATGGCCGCCATCGCCGCCGACCAGGCCGCCCACGGCGGTCCGCCGCTGAGCCTGACCATCTCGGTGGCCTTCGGCTGCCCGTTCGAGGGCGAGGTTCCGCTGGAGCGGGTGGTCGGCATCGCCCGCGAGGCCGCCGCCCTCAACATTCCCGAGATCGCCATCGCCGACACCATCGGGGCGGCCGATCCCTGGGCGGTGGCGCGCCGCGTCGAGGCGGTGCGTCAGGCCGCGCCGGATACCCGCCTGCGCCTGCATTTCCACGACACCCGCAACACCGGCCTGGCCAATGCGGCGGCCGGGGTCGACGCCGGCGTCGATGTCATCGACGCCAGCTGCGGCGGCATCGGCGGCTGCCCCTTCGCTCCGGCCGCCACCGGCAATGTGGCCACCGAGGATCTCGTCCACATGCTGGAGCGCGGCGGCTTCCAGACCGGGCTCGACCTCGACGGCCTGATCGAGACCGGGCGCTGGATTTCCGGAAAGCTCGGACGGACTCCGACCTCGGCCCTCTCGCGCGCCGGCCGCTTCCCGAAGGTTCGCGCTTCATCTCCTCTCCCGCAGGGAGAGGATGGGGCCCGCGCCGCAGGCGTGGGAAGGTGAGGGGTTTCGCCCTCTCCACCTTGACCCCTCACCCTCCCATCGCTGGCGCGCCCAGCCCGCGGCAAGGCCGCGGGCGCCCCTTTCGGCAATCGATCCCCCGGATCGATTGCATGCGCGTCCTCGAAGGACGCGCCGAGCGTCGCCCCTCCCTCTCCCTATGGAAGAGGAAAGGGTGAGCGATGCCGCTCCCCTGGACTGGGATCGGCTGGACGCCTGGAAATATCGCGACGAGGCCGAGGCCACAGCAGACCTCCTGGCCCATGTCCCGCTGACCAGCGAGGATCGCGCCACCGTCCGCGCCGAGGCCGAGGGGAACCGTCTCGGCCGATCGGAGTCGGAGAATTGAAAAAGCCTGGGTTCCCGCTTTCGCGCGAATGAGTGGAGGAAATGGGTTACCCCGGACCGACAGGACGCAGGAACAGCACCTCGGCCTTGCCGTAGCGGCGCTGGTCCAGGCGCTCGAAGCCGGGGCGTTCGACCGCCGCTTCGCCCGCGCCATGCTCCAGCACCGCGATGGCGTCCGCCGCCAGCCAGCCGCCGCCGCGCAGGGCCATCAGCGCCGGCGCGCCCAGGCCCTTGCCGTAGGGAGGGTCCAGGAAGACGAGATCATAGGGCTCGTCGCCCTCGGGCCGCCGGCCGAGCCGGGTCGCGTCCTGGCGCAGCAGTCTGGCCCTCGCGCCGAGCCCGAAGGCGGCGACATTGGCCCGCACGGCCGCCAGCGACGCCTCGGCCAGATCGATGAACAGGCAGGACGCCGCCCCGTGCGACAGCGCTTCCAGGCCCAGGGCCCCCGAGCCGGCGAAGGCATCGATCACCCGACGGGCCTGCAGCCCCTCGGACCAGGGCGCGTGCTCCAGGATGTTGAACACCGCCTGGCGGGCGCGATCGGAGGTCGGACGGACGTCGAGTCCGTCGGGCGCCTGGATGACTCGGCCGCGCAGATCGCCCGCTGTGATGCGCATCACGCCCCCGCTTCGCGGTCATCGATATTTCGCAAGCGCGTCATGGATTCCCGTGATATGTTGCACTGCAGCATTCACCCCCCTCCATCGGAGCGTGCCCATGCCCGCCACCAAGGCCCTGCCGCAGTTTGAAGCGTTCGGCTCCTATGTCGATCCGTTCGGCGCCAGCCGCACGGTCCTTTCGCTCTGGCTCGAATCCTGGCGCGCCGCCGCCAAGACCCACGCCTGGTGGACCGAGCGATGGCTGGAGACCATGACGGTGCTGACGCCCGCGTCCTCCGCGCCCGTTCCCGGCTTCGAGCCCCGGCCGATCGCCGCGATCATCGACCTCGCCCGGGCCGCCGCGGCGCGCACCGCCGCCGAATTCGCCGAGGTCGCCGCCACCGCCGTCGAGATCGTCGAGACCACCGCCGACGCCACTGTCGCCATCAGCGAGGACGCTGTTTCGGTGGCCGAATCCGCTGCGGCGGCGGTCGCGGACATCCCCGACGACCTGACCCGGATGGTCGGCATCGGCCCCAAGCTGACCGTGGCCCTGGCCGAACGGGGCGTGACCCGCTTCGCCCAGATCGCCGCCTGGGCCGAGGCCGATCTCGCCGAGGTCGACAAGGCCCTCGACCTGAAGGGCCGCGCGGTGCGCGACGCCTGGGTGGCCCAGGCCCGGCGGTTCGCCGCCGAGGCCTAAGGCGCCGCGGTCCGGACTACTGCTCGAACTTGGTCTGGCCCGTGTCGTCGACCGGGTTGCGGTCGTTCTCGGCGCACTCGAATTCCAGGAGCGCGCCGTAGCGGTCGCGATGATAGGTGACCGTCGTGGTGTAGGGGTGTTCCAGCGCCTCGGGATCCTCGACGGTGACCTCGTCGACCAGGGTGTCGGGCTCGCCCTTCTTCAGGTGGATCCGCTCGCTGACGTGCAGCTTGTCGGAGTGGCCCATGCCCGTGCCGAGTGGCACGCTGTCCTTGATGGCGATGGTGTCGGCCACCAGGGTGTCGCCGTCCCAATGGCCGACCGAATCGCCCATGAAGGTCGGATCCGGATCGTCCGCGTGCGGCCGGCCGTCGGTCCAGATGTGCCGGGTTTGCATCCAGGCTTCCTGGTTGATGGTCACCCGCCCGGGCGTGATCAGGAACTCATAGGGATATTGGAACATCGACATGATCGCCGGCATGCCCGGGGGCGTGCAGTGTGACGTCGTGGCCTTCACCACCCCGCTGTTGTCGCGGATCGCCTTCTTCCAGGCGTTGTAGGCCTCGAGGTACTTTCCCTTCAGCGGCGGAGCCGGCGCCGGTGGAGGCGGACCGCCAGTCCCCGGCGGCCGGTTGAAGCTCAGCAGCCAGATGCCGCCCCAGTCGGGCAATCGGTCCAGCGCCGCGTAGTGGCCCTTGGGAAAGGGGGCGCCGGTTCCGGGCTTGAGGCCGGCAGGCGGGGGTG
>DATCFQ010000377.1:0-2603 GCA_036509495.1 Caulobacteraceae bacterium | reverse complement strand
CGATTTCAACACCCTCCTGATGGCCATCCTGGGCAGCCTGGAGTTGCTCCGCAAGCGACTACCGAACGATCCCACCGCCCTGCACCTGCTCGAGAACGCCGTCCAGGGCGCCGAGCGCGGCGCCACGCTCACCCACCGGATGCTGGCCTTCGCCCGCCGGCAGGAGCTGACCCTGGACGCGGTCGAACTGCCCGGCCTGGTCGGCGGCATGATAGGCCTGCTCGAACGGTCGCTGGGTCCCTCGATCCGGCTGCATACCCATCTGCCGTCCGACCTTCCCTGGGTGCGCACCGAAGCCAACCAGCTCGAGGCCGCCCTCCTGAACCTCACGCTGAACGCCCGCGACGCCATGCCCAATGGCGGGGTCATCACCATCGACGCCCACGTCGAGGAGGTCACCGTCGCCGGGGAACTCGATCTGGCTCCTGGCAGCTATGTGCGGTTCCGCGTGGTCGATAGCGGCGAAGGCATGAATGCAGAGACCCTCGCGCGCGCCACCGAGCCCTTCTTCACCACCAAGGGGGTCGGCAAGGGGACCGGCCTGGGGCTGTCGATGGTCCATGGCCTGGCGCGGCAGTCGGGCGGTGGGCTCAGGATCAAGAGCACCAAGGACCACGGGGCGGCGGTCGAGATCTGGCTGCCGGTGACCGATCAGAGGGCCGTTTCCAAGGCCGCCAACGATCAGCCCGAGCGGCCGGCCGAGGTCCCTGCCCTGGTGATCCTGGCTGTCGACGACGACGAACTGGTGCTGATCAACACCGTGGCCATGCTCGAGGACCTCGGCCACCAAGTCCTGGCCGCCAGCTCGGGCCCGGAGGCGCTGGAGATCTTCGTCCTTCATCCCGCCATCGACCTGGTGGTGACCGACTACGCCATGCCGCGCATGTCCGGCATGGAGCTGGCTGGCCACATCCATCAGCTGCGGCCGGATGCGCCGGTGATCCTCACCACCGGCTATGCCGAGCTGCCGCAGGGCGAGGCCGAGAAACTGCCGCGCATCAGCAAACCCTTCGGCCAAGCCGACCTCGCCCGCGGCATCGCCGCCCACTATCTCTCGGCCGCGCCGACCAAGTCCTAAGCCAGCCGCCCCTGCCCGCGGGCCGCGCGCTGGTGCTAGGCTGAGCCGGGTCATCGCGACTCGGATGGGGGCGGCCATCAAGAGATCAGCTCCAGAGGCGGCCATGCATCCGGCGCCGCCTCGCCACCGGACGGACCTGGCCTCGCTCCTCGCCTTCGCCGGGCCGTGCCTGCCGCTGGCGGCGATCGGCCTGCCGCTGGTGGTGCACCTGCCCTCCTACTACGCCGGCCACCTCGGCCTGCCGTTGGGAGCGGTCGGCCTGGCCTTCACCTTCGTGCGGCTGATCGACATCGGCTTCGACCCGCTGCTGGGCGGGCTGATGGATCGCTCGCGCTCGCGGCTCGGACGCTTTCGCCTGTGGCTGATCCTCAGCGCCCCGGTGCTGATGCTGGCGGCCTGGATGCTGTTCATGGCCGAGCCCGGGGTCGGCGTCGTGCACCTGTGGATCTGGCTGGCGGTGGTTTACGTCGGCTTCTCGATGGGCTCTCTGGCCCAGACCGCCTGGGCGGCGGTGCTCTCCAACGACTACAACGAGCGCTCGCGCATCTACGGCTGGTGGCAGACCGGCAATGTGCTTGGAATCATCCTGGTGCTGCTGCTGCCGCCGATCCTGAGCCTCGGGTTCCACCAGGGCGAGGAAGCCGGGGTGAAGGCCATGGGCTGGTTCATCATCCTGCTGCTGCCGGTCACCATCGCGCTGGCGTGCTGGCGGGTCGGCGAGCCCAAAATCCCCACCGACCGGGAGCGCGGGCGGGCGGGCGACTATTTCCGCCTGATGCTGCGGCCGACCGTGGCGAGGCTGATCGTCGTGGACCTGCTGCTCGGCTGGGCGCCGGGGGTCACCGGCATCCTCTACCTGTTCTATTTCGACCAGATCAAACACATGGGCCCCAGCCAGGCGAACATCCTGCTGCTGGGCTTCTTCGTCGCCGGCCTCGTGTTCGGGCCCGTCTGGTGGGCCCTGGCCGAGCGCATCGGCAAACACAGGGCGCTGGCGGCGTCGGCGGCGACCATGGTGGCGGGCGAGTTGGCGGTGATGGTCATCCCCTTCCCCTCCGTCGGCGTCGCCATGGCGGTGATCGCCTTCGCCGGGATTTCCTACTCCGGCTCGCTGCTGCTTCGGTCGATGATGGCCGACGCCAGCGACGAACTCAGGCTCGAGACCGGCCGGGATCGCACCGGCCTGCTCTACGCCCTGCTCACCGCCACGACCAAGATCGGCACGGCCCTGGCCGGCCTGACCTTCGTCGGGCTCGACCTCGTCGGGTTCCATGGCGGTGGGGGCAACAGCGCGACCGCCCTGCTCTGGCTGCAGATCATGTTCATCGGCACGCCGGCCCTCGCGAGCGCACTTGCCGCCTGGCTGATCCTGGGCCATCGGCTGGACGCGCGGCGGCACGGCGAAATCCTCGCCGCCCTGGCCGCGAAATCCCTTCTCCCCGCGGCAGCCGAATGACCCCCTCCCCGAACCAGCACCCCCTCTTCCGGCTGATCGAGATCATGGCCCGGCTGCGCGATCCGCAGG
>DATCFQ010000376.1:0-11519 GCA_036509495.1 Caulobacteraceae bacterium | reverse complement strand
GGGGCGTGGCGGGGGCCGCGAAAGGGTTGGCGTTAAGGTCGGCGGTCGCCACCTGCACGGGCGCGCCGCCATTGGCGCCTGCACCGCCGTCAGAGGGCGCAGCGAAGGGGTTGTCGGACGAGGTCGGTTGCCGCCCGCCGCCCGCTGCGAAGGGGTTGTCGGATGAGGTCGGTTGCTGCCCGCCGCCAAACGGATTGGCCAGGCCTGCCCGCCGCCGGGCGTCCGCCGCCGCCTGCTGTTGCCGCAAGGCTTCGGCTTGCGCCTCGCGCTCCGCCGCTTCGGCGTCGGCTTGAGCCTGCGCTTGCTGCGCTTCGGCCTCGCGCTCCGCCTGTTCGTTGGCGAGATATGCCAAGCCGATCCCAATGGCGTTCAGGCCGCCCTGAGTGATCTGTTGTTGGCGGCTACCGGCGGGATTGACGTTGGGAGCGGCGTATCCGCCGCCACGAGGCGGAAACACGCAAGCCCGATTGAACGAGCCTTGGGTCGTCATACGACCACCGGCGGCGACACACTTCGCGGTCTCTTGAGCGTTGAGGTCTGCGTGGCAAGCGGCTTCGCTCATGTTGGGACCGGGCGTACAGCTTGCCGGGTAGTCTGCGGGCTGGGCGTGCGCCTTGGTTGGCGTGAAACCGATCAGGCCCACGCCGAGGCTGGCGATTGCGACAGCGACGATCAGGCTGAGGCGAACACATGTCGTCACACGGTTCATGGCCGACGGCCCCCCAAGGCGCTCCGCCAACAGTCACCATGGACAACCGCCACGGTCAATCCAATTGGATACCAGCGTTAGATCAGGTGTAGCGAAGCCGGGACGCCCACTCGTTCCAGAAGGTCGATTTGCCATCGACTGCTTCCGGCGGATTTTCCGTTCCGATCCGGTCAGCCGTTATAGCGCTCCTTCAATACCTTGCGACCAGTCCCGGCGATCTCGGATGAACCCACTCAATCCGCATGAGCAGCGGCCTTACTAACCCCCCGAATTCAAACTACGTCACCACCCACGGCCGAGCCACATCGGCCCGGGCTTGACCCGGGTCGCCGTCCGCGCTCCGCTCGGCGAAAAGGAAGGCGAGCATGGCTTTGGCGGAAATCCAGGCCCGGGACGTGCGGGCCACGGTCAACTACTTCGACGCCGCCCTCTCGCGCGGGCGTTTCGACCTGATCGAGCCCGAGCGGAACCTGATGCCGCTCGAAGGCCACGAGGTCTTGATCCGCGACATGCGCGGCGCGGCGCCTGGCGAACTGTCCCTGGACCGTCAGGGCTTCATCCTGGCCTCGCACCAGAGCCGCGTGGCGCGCCTGCCCGAGATGGCTGAAACCAATCTCGCCGCCCAGCACGGCCTGCCGCCGATCAACCAGGCCTATTACGCGGAGCTGCTGCCCTTGATGGCCCGGCTCAGCGGCGCGCGCGAGGTGATCCCCCAGGCCACCGGCCTCACCGTCCGCTTCAGCGCCCGCTCCAAGCGCCAGAGCTGGGCCGGAGCGGCGGGATTCATCCACCTGGACGTCACCGAAAGCTCGATGAAGCGCTTCCTGGAGTTCAGCCTGGCCGCCGCGGGCCGCGAGATCGCGCCCTGGAAACGGCTGGTGCTGCTGCAGACCTGGCGGACGGTCAGCGATCCGCCGCAGGACAACCTGCTGACGCTGTGCGACCGCCGCTCGGCGCCGCCCTCGGACGTGGTCATCTACGATGCGGTGATCGGCGAGAAGGACACGGCGCTGGAGACCATCGAGGCGCGCGGCTGTCGCTACGGTCCGGGCCATCGGTGGTGGTACGCCTCCGACATGGGGCCGGAGGACCTGCTGGTGTTCACCGGCTATGACTCCGCCGATCCGGGCGCGGTGCAACCCTTCCACACCGGCTTCGATGCGCCGGGCCACGAGGATGCGGCGCCGCGCGCCAGCCTCGAGGCCCGCTTCTTCGCCTTCTACGACTGACCAGGATCAGGAGACCCCATGCAGGGACCCAGCGCCCAGGATCGCACCGAGATCTACGAACTCTACGCCCGCTACAGCTGGGCGCTCGATACCGGCGACACCGAGGGCTATCTCGACCTCTTCACCCCTGACGCCGAGGCCACCGAGGAGACCTCGACCGGCGAACTCGAGATCCGCAAGGGCCGCGAGGAGATCCGCAAGCTGATCCTCAAGTTCCACCAGCGGCCAGACTTTCCGGGCCACCAGCACCAGATGGCCCAGTTCGTCTTCGAGCCCGACCTCCAGGGGCGGCAGGACCACTGGGTGGTGCGCTCCTACGCCTGGGCGACCATCAACCGACCGCCCGCCCCGCCGCATCTGCACTGGTGCGGCCACATCCGCGACGTGGTCGCCAAGGTGGACGGCGAATGGCGGATAAAGGCCAAGGACATCATGGGCTGGGCCGGCGAAGTGCTTTCGCGCTTCGAGAGCCGCCAACAGCGGCTCACGCTCTGACCTTGATGCTGGGCTCGTGCTCGACCGGGAAGCTCACCGACCGCGCCAGCAAGCACAGCCGCGCCGCTTCATCGTGCAGACGCATCGCGGTCTTGGGGTCGCAGCCCGCCGCGATCTCCACATCGGGCCTCAGCAGCACGCGCTGGAACTCGCCCGAGCCGTCCGCATGTTCGGCCATCGCCCCGCTCGCCCTGTCGCGATAGGCGAGGACCGTCACCTGGTTCACGGCGCAGAGGTGCAGATACCAGAGCTGGTGGCAGGCCGAGATGGCCCCGACCAGAAGCTCCTCGGGGTTCCAGCGGCTGGCGTCGCCGCGGAAGTGCGGGTCCGACGAGCCTGGGATCGGCGGCTTGTCGCCAGCGCTCAGCACATGCGAGCGCTCATAACCGGCATAGCCGCGCGTGCCCGACCCCGTGTCGCCGGTCCATTCAAGCGAGACTTCGTAGTGGTGCGTCCTGTCAGCCATGCGCTCTGACCCCGTGCGGCCGGGCATAACACACCGCCGCTCTAGTGTGGTGAATCTGAAGTTCGCAAGCTGATTGCGGCTGCAAGGATGCGAACTTCAGATTCGTAAACCACACTAGAATCAATGACTTGCTAGTGTCCTTATCGGTTCCGAAGTTCGCCGCGTGGTCGCGGAGGCGCTTGCGAACTTCGGAACCGGGACGCTAGGCTGCGATGCGTCGGCCGTCGTCGGCGATGCGGAAGGTCTCCGGCAGAATCGGCGCGGTCGAGCCTGGCGCCATCAGCTTGTGGGCGGCGGTGAAGGCCAGCTTGGCCGCCAGCATCGGCCCCGGCCGGGCCTGCACCTTGGGCGACCAGCCTAGGCTGCGCCGCAGCACGCCATTGGCGTGCAGCACCCGTGCGCGCCGACGCGCCCGCGGAGTCATGAATTCCATCGACAGCGAGACATTCAGCATCGGGCCATTGTCGACCCGGTGGGGCATGTTCTGCGGCCAGGTGGTCATGTCGCCAGGGCGCAGGGGGAAGCTCTCGGCGTCGGCGTCCCACTCCGCGCAGAACGGGGCCTGGCCCTCGGCGGTCCTGAGCACGCAGCGCTCGATCCAGGCGTCGGAGACATAGGGCTCGCGGCGGGGATAGAACCAGATCCGCTTCTCCCCCCTCACCTGCCACAAGGACGACAGCGGAACGTCCAGGTGGAAGAACACCCGCGCGCCTGGCGAGGAGATCAAGAGGCCGAGGTCGCGGTTCAGGATGGGCGCGCCCAGCCGCCGCTCTTTCTCCTCGGCGATCTCGGCGCAGAGCGCGGAGAATTCGGGCAGATGCCGGTTGGCGTGGCGCAGGTTGAGCCAGAGTCGCCCGTCCCGGACGGCGCGCAGCAGTTGCTCGCCGGTGAGGCCCTGCACCCCGCCGCGTCGCCAGGAGCTCCAGTCCTCGAGGTCTTCGCCCATGGTGAAGGCGCCCAGCGCCTCGCGCGGATAGAGGTCGAGAATGCGCGCCAGGCCCTCGTCGGAGAACATCGGCCGCTCGTGCAGGCCGTGGCGGACGCGCACGATGCTGGTCTCGAACCCGGCGACGGCCTCTGGCGTCCAATCGGCGATCATGGCGCCCTGCTCCTGTTGTGTGTTCATGGTCAGGCCGCCCGCGACCAGGCGTCGACCCGCCGGTTGAGCGCGGCGGCGGCGCGCCAGACACCGGCGATCCGGCCGCCCGCCGTCTGCTCCACGGCGGCGATGTGGTCCCAGCGGTTGCGCATCCGACCGAGCAGGCCGAACCCCGCCAGCGGCCGGTCCAGCAGCCGCTCCGAGCCGGCGGCCAGTTGCGCGGTCAAGGATCCGCTGGCCGCAAGGCCAACCCGCACGGGAACCGCCCGGTTGGCGAACATGGTCTTGGAGCGATCCGCCCGGGGTCCGAGGTCGTAGGTCTGCACGCCCAGGCCGGCCGCCGCTTCTGCGGCCATCAGCTGGTGCACCACGCCCGGCGAGAAGCCGGCCAGTTCGGGGTCGTAGGCGCCGATCCACGGATGGAACCAGTTGCCCTGGCGCACGCCGAAGTGGGCGGCCACCGGCCGGTCGCCGGCATAGAGGCTGATCATCAGCCCGCCGAACGACTCCTCGCGGGTCTGGAACAGCCGTTCGAGCATCTCGCGGACCCAGGGCGAGGTGGTGAAGTCGTGCAGGCCGGTGGCGGCGAGCTGGCGCTGCTTCCAGGCCAGCAGGGTGTCGAACATGGCCGCCGAGCAATCCGGCGCAGCCACGCGCAGAGGCCCGATCTGCCGTTCCAGGCGGCGGGAATAGCGCTTGTAGTTGCGCCAGCGGTTGCGGCTGCCCGCCCAAAGCTCGGCGAAATAGGCCTCGGCGCCGGCGCTGAGGTCGATCTGGTGCGCAAGCACCGTCTCCAGCGGCTCGGGAAACACGCGGTGAGGATCCACCAGGCCGGTCAGCCGGACGCCCTGCACGCCCGCCGCCTTAAGCGCCTCGGCCGGGGCCGGGAACCCGGGGGCCGAGACCAGGGCCTGATAGTCCGAAAATGGGGCGCCGATCGGCCGCGCGAAGCCGCCGAGGGTCCGATGGAATCCGAGAAATCCGATCGCCTGGCCGCCTTCGCGCCAGATCGCCACCCGCGCATCGCGGCGGATGTCGCCGACGGCCCGGGCGAACCCGGGGCCCAGCAGCGGACTGCCAAATTCGGGCGCGTCCGCCTGCAGCCTCGACCATGCATCGAGATCTGTCGGTGTCAGCTCGGACGGATGCGCCACCTGCACCTTGACCACGCGCGGCTCCCAACCTCGCAGCTCCGCCGCGTCGTTTTGACACGACGGCGCTGCACGCGAGGATCACTTGGCAAACCCTGGACCAACATCGGGGCCGGCGCAGGCTTTCAGGCGCGCTGGTAGCTGCAGACCAGCTGGTCGTCCTTGCGGACCAGGACCGCCACAGCCTTGGGATTGGACGACATCAGCCGTTCAGCCGAGGCGCAGGCGTTGTCGTCATTGGGGCTGAACACATAGCCGGCGCTGAGTTCCTGTCCGTCGTCGCCCAGGAGGATGATCCGATACTGGCTCATCTCGCGTCACCGCAGATAAGACCTTGGGTGACTGGCGCGCGTGCGCAATCGGACTTAGGTTTCGCCTTGACCGGGGAGGGCCCGCGGCCGTGTCCGACACGCCCGCAATGCCGAAGAACATCCGTCTCAAGGGCCTGATCGTCTGCGAGACGCTGCTGCGCGTTTGCCGTTTGATTACCGATCACTTCGACTGCGACATCGAATGCTTCGTCTGTTACCTGGCGGTGGTGTCGGCGAATCTCGGCCGCATGATGCGCAGCCGGGATCTCGTCGACGACAGCGCGCCGCCGCCGGACGAGGACCGCCTGCCGGTGAGCCGGCGCGCCATCGCCGCTTCGGTCGGCCTGCCGCGCGAGACGGTGCGGCGCAAGGTGATGGAATTGATCGAGAAGGGGCATCTGGTCGAGGTCCAGGGCGGGCTGAAGGCGGTCGCGCCCATCCTCGAGCACGCAGACAATCTTCAAATTGTCTTGGGAGCCATCCGCTCGTTCGAGCGGGCGGTTGCAGAGCTGAGGGCGAGCGACGGTCGCTGAGGGCGGCCTCTTTTTCAGACTCGCCTTAGCTTGACCAGGGCTGTGCGACCCAGTCCGGGTCGCCTGCCAGGCGATCGACCGGCGCAGCGGTTCATCGCCGGTTCACCGCCGGGCGCCACCCTGGCGATGGTCATTCAGTCGCGTTGGTTCCGTTGTGCCCGTCCAGTTCAATCGCCTTGCCCTGCTCCTGGCCCTCGTCGGCGTGGGCCTTCCCCTCGCCGGCCAGGCGACGGCGTCATCCAGCCTGACCCTGTTCGCCGAGCCGGGCCTGAAGGGGCGCCACGCCACCTACCGGACCGCGTCGCGGGGCCTGGAACGCCAGGGCTTCTTCGCCCGCAGCGCCTCCAGCACCGGCATGTGGACCCTGTGCGAGGGCGGCGAGGTCGCCAGCCGTTGCCAGACGGTCGACGGCCAGGCGCCGGAACTGAAGCTGTCGCCCCAGATCGTCCGTCCGGGGATCAACGCCCTGGCCCTCTACGACCAGCCGGGGCTGAAAGGCCGGCGCGTGATCTATTCCTTCACCGCCGATCGCCCCGCCCCCTTCCATGCCCGCAGCGCCCGAACCTGGGGCGGACCCTGGTCCGTGTGCGAGCGGGACTTCCGGCGCTGCCAGACCCTGGAGGGGCCCGGCCAGAACCTCGACCTGGTGGTCGCCGCCGTGCGGCAGGGGCCGGGTTCGGCCGATGCCCCCTCCGCGGCCCCAGCGCTGGCGCAGCCGGTGAAAGGCCCCTCCCCGGTCCGTACGCTGCCAACGCCGCGGCTCGCGGTGGTCGCCGCGCCCCGGACCCCTCGACCAGGCGCCCGCTCCACTCATGGCGTCCGCGGAGATTTGTTCACACAGGTCCGCGCGCCGCCGCGACCTCGTTTCTCTTCGCCGCGCCATGTCCAGGCATTCAGTTCGGCGCGCTACGACCGCGCGGTCCGCCATCCGGCGCACGCGCATCTGTTCCGGCCGGTCGCCGAGCGGCGCCCGCACCGGGCCCATGCGGCGCGCCGGCGGTTCGATCGGCGCATGCGCATGCCGTGGGGCGGCCCCGACCCTTACCTCTATGACGCCGATCCACGTGACATCGGGCCGCCTGGCCCCTGGTGACCCGCCCGCCCGACGTGCTTGCCGCGCCGGTATGGTTAGCATCACTTCAGGATATGTTTTCAGGATTTGGAAAAGCTAGAGGGCGTATTTCCACCCCAGCACGGGGTTGCGCCGGGAGCGACAGGTCGCTCTCGCACCGGCTGGGGACATCGAGATGTCGAAAATCGTGACGCGTTTCCTGAAAGACGAGGGCGGCGCCACCGCCATCGAGTACGGCTTGATCGCGGCGCTCGTGGCCGTGGTGATCATCGTTGGCCTGACGTCGCTGGGCACCAGCCTGAACGGCACCTTCACCAACGTCTCCAACAGCGTCTCAGGGGCCGGCGGATAATAGGCGGCCGGGACGGCGTCCAGTCTCTTTCCGTTTCCCATCGGAGTTCGCGGCGTTCCCCCCGGGCGCCGCGCGAGGCCGGCCCCAGGGCCGGCCTTTTTCGTGCGCGCAGGAAGACGTCTCCCTAGGCGCCCGCCTCCGCGGCCGCGACTGCGGGTTCGGCCGACAGGGCCATGGCTTCGAACATCCCCTCGATCAGCCGCTGAGCCGTCACTGGCTTGGGCACGTGCAGGTCGGCGCCGGCCGCCTCCGCTTCCAGCCGATGCTGACGCATGGCGTTGGCGCTCAGCATGATCACCGCCGCACGCGGACGCTCCGGACTGCGGGCCTCGAAGCGGCGCAGCGCCCGGGTGGCGGCAAGGCCGTCCATCACCGGCATTTGCATGTCCATCAGGACGAGATCGAATGTGCGGACCTGGAAGGCGTCCAGCGCCTCCTGGCCGTTCTCGACCGTGGTCACCTCCACCTGGAAGGGTTCGAGGATCAGCTGCACGACCCGCTGATTGATCGGATGGTCGTCGGCCAGCAACACGCGCAGGCCCTTGAGCCCCGCCGAGATCGGATCCTCCTCCGAGCCGGTCAGGGCCGCCTCGCGCGCGGCGGCGCGCTCGATGTCGTATTCCGCCAGGGAGCAGGCCCGCGCCAGCGGCAGGCTCACCCGGAAGCGGCTGCCCTGGCCGGGCGTCGATTCGGTCTCGATCGAGCCTTGCATCATCTCGATCAGCGTGCGGGTGATCGATAGCCCCAGGCCCGAACCGCCGAAGCGGCGGGTGATGGTGGCGTCGGCCTGGATGAAGCGCTGGAACAGATGCTCGGCCGCTTCCTTGTCGAAGCCGACGCCGGAATCCCTGACCTCCAGGCACAAGGTGCTCGGCTGGCCGGCCTCTCCGCTCGTCCCGGCGCAGGCCGGGACCGGATCGGTCACCTCGATCGACACCCGGACCTCGCCGGAGGCGGTGAACTTCACGGCGTTGGACAGCAGGTTCGACAGCACCTGCTTGATCCTGACGTCGTCGCCGATGAACTCGCCGCGGGCGCCGTCGTTGCGCGCCACCGGGAAGCTGAGGCCCTTTTCCTGGGCCTTGATGCGGAAGACCTCGATCACCGCGTCGAGCTCGGCCCTGAGGTCGAAGGTCCGCGTCTCGATCTCGAGGCGTCCGGCCTCGATCTTGGACACGTCGAGCACGTCCGAGACCAGCCGCTCCAGCGTGACGCCCGAACTCTCGATCAGGGACACCATCTCGCGCTGCTTGGGGGTCAGATCGGTCTGCGCCAGGGCGGCCACCACCCCGATCACGCCGTTCAGCGGCGTGCGGATCTCGTGGCTCATGTTGGCGAGGAAGTCGCTCTTGGCGCGGTTGGCCGATTCCGCCACGTCGCGGGCGGCGGCCAGCTCCTCTTCCGACTTCACCCGGCCGATGGCGATCGAGGCCATCTCGGCGGCCGTCTCCATGAAGTCGAGGTCGGCCGCCTCCGGCCCGCCGATGCGCCGGCGGTAGATGGCGAAGGTGCCGATCACTTCGCCCTGGGAGCCGCGGATCGGCTGCGACCAGCAGGCGCACAGGCCCGTGTTGTCGACCAGATGCTTGATCGGAGCCCACAGGGGATCGGTCTGGATATCCTCGACGATGACCCGCTCGTTGCGGAAGGCCGCCACCGGGCAGGAGCCGACATCCGGGCCGATGGGCGCGGCCACCACGGTATTGCGATAGACCGGCGGCAGGCTGGGCGCGGCGGCCAGGTGCAGCCAGCCGGTCGGCTGATCGAGCAGATAGATGCTGCAGGCGACGTCGGGAGCTTCCTCCTCGACCGCCTGGATGATGGCTTCCAGAACCTCGCCGATCGGGGTTCCCACCGTGACCAGCGTCATGATCCGGCGGAAACGGATCAAGGCGGATGTCCGTTTCATGGGCCTTTTCCCCCAGGCAACTGGCCATTGAGGGCGAGTATGGCGCGGCTATCTCTTCACAACGTTAATTGCGACCGCAACCGCTGCGGCCAATCAGCCCGCCAGGATGGTCCGGGTGAACCGCACCTCGACGCCCGAACCCGGGCTGGCGTAGGGGCCCCACGGCTCGGGGGCCTTGCCCTTGTAGTCGGACACATAGACCCCGAACTGCTCGACCGGCGTGTTGTCGGAGGTCAGGACGCCGTAGCCGAAATAGCGGACGTCGGGTCCGTCCGTCCGGGTCGCCTTCTGGGGGGCGACGGCGACCAGCTTGCCCTTCATGGCCACCACGTGCGCCTTGATCGCCTGGATCAGCCCGCCGACGTCGCGCACGCCATCGGGCGTCATCTGCTGCACCGCGCAGGTGTGGTTGGGCGGATCCTCGAGGGTCAGGGCGAAGAGGGAGTCGGAGGTGCGGACCAGCCAGCCGCGGCCGGGGCCGTCGGGCAGATAGGGCTGGGCCTGCTCGGACGTCATCTGAGCCTGCGAGCGGGTCTTCAGGGCGGCGTCCACCGCCGGCGCATCCGGAAAGGCTTTCAGACAAAAAGCGGTGAACATCTGCGCCAGGGCCGCGTCGCTGACGTAGTGGCGCGTCGGCGCCGTGGGCGCGGGCGGCGGCGCGTCGGGACTGGGGAAGCCGGCGATCTGGGCGGAGGCCGCGCCGGCGGCCGCCAGGACCAGCAGCGCCGTCCCGAACGCCAGAGCGCTCCTCGCGCGGCCGATACCCGTCAACGTCATTGAACTGGCCATGTCCGGCTGATTAGCCGCCTCGTGCCGGCCGTCAATGGCCCGCCTGCGCCTTGTGCGCTTCCATATAGGCGCTGCGGGTCTGATCGAGCTCGGCCTGGCTGACCGCCCCGTCCTTGACCAGTCGCTGGGCGACGCTGTCGAAGAAGGCCACGGTGTTCACGAAAGCGGCGACCGGCATGACCACCTGGGCGACGGGGTTGAAACGGTGCTCGCTGACCGAGCTGGTGCTGGCCTCGAAGGCGAACAGATAGAACTTCACCACCTGCTGGCCCTGCTGGAAGTTCAGGACCCCGTCGGCGAAGACGGTCGGCAGCCCCGGCGACGGATAGCTGGCCGGCTGGCCCGCACCCTGTTCGTTCGCCATCTGACATTCCCCACCGGCGATCCTCTGATGACGATCCCTAACCGCCGCGGCGCCAGAAAGCGAGGCGGTTCGCCGCCGCGGAGCCCTCAGACCCAATCGGCCCGTCTCTGCCCATGCCGCTGCAGCGCCTCCTCCCAGGTGAGCGTTTCGAGGCCGCGCGGCGGGGCGCTGGGCGCGTCCGGCGCCATGGGGCGCACATAGGGGCGGCTCATGCAGGCGTAGCGCGCCTCGTCGGCGGCGTGATCCTCGCTCCTGGTGTCGACGTCCTCGGGCCGGGCGGGGTCGTGCTGCAGCACCGGGACGGTGCGCAGGAAGTCGCGGCAGGTGGAGAATACCACCAGCTGGGGCCCGGCCTCGTCGCCTGAGATGCGGGCGCGCATCTGGTCCCAGCCGCCCATGGCGCCGCCCCTCGCCACCCGGGCGTTGTCGGCCCGCCGCCAGGGGACGCCCGCCCGGAACATCCGCTCGGCGATCGAGGGGCCGCCGTCGGAGGCGAAGATGGCTGGGTCGGCCACGGCATAGGCGATCTCTTCGCCCGCCTCGCGTTCCAGGATCCCCTCGGCCACCGCCTCGGCGGCGAGCTTCAGCCCCTGGTTGGGCTTGCCGGCCCCGCCGTACCATTCGCGGTAGCGCACCAGCGCCCCGCGCGGGATCACCACCGCTGCCCCGCCCTGCCCTTGCGCCGGCGTCGGATCGGGACAGATCGCCCACCAGCCGACCGAGAACGGCCGCGCCGAGCCCCAGTCGAGCGAACGGAAGCGGGTCCAGCCCGGCGGCACGGCGAAGGGGCGCACCACGTTCCTGGCCGACCAGTTGTCGAAGAAGGCGCCCTCGACGATGTTCCAGTCACCCTCCAGCCAGGCCCGCACCAGTTCGGCCGAGCCGGACTGCTGCAGCTTGGCGACATAGAGCGGGTCGGACGCCATCAGGAGCGCGTTGTCGGTCAGCCGCGCGGGGATGAACACCCGGCCGAGCTCGACCTCGGTCCCGTCGAAGGGCGAGGCATAGCGCTCGGCGACGATGCGCCAGGGCCCCGGATC
>DATCFQ010000375.1:0-3543 GCA_036509495.1 Caulobacteraceae bacterium | reverse complement strand
GAGCGGCGGGCGCGGCGCCTCGTGGCAGCCGATGATGTCCTTGTAGAAGCGGACGGTCCGCTCCAGGTTCGCGGTCTTGATCGCTACGTGGAACAGTCCGGTCAGGTGTCCCGCCATCGCCGCCTCGCTCGTTCGCCTTAGCCGGAGGCCGTCTTAGCCGCATGCGAGAGCGGCCGACAGCCCCGCGGCCATGTTGCGCCCGCAAGACCCGCTGCTAAGACTTGCGGCCTAGGCGCGATGACAGCGCCGTCAACGGGGAGTGGGCGTCGATGCGGGCTTTGCGAGCCTCTGTGATCCTGATGGCCGCGGCCCTGGCGCTCGCCGCCTGCCACCCCGGCGCCTCGGCCGTCGACGGCCGGCGCATCGCCGAAGCCGACCAGCATCCGGGCGACTGGGTCAGCTACGGCCGCACCTATGACGAACAGCGCTTCAGTCCGCTGACCGGGGTCGACGACCGCAACGTCGGCCAGCTGGGCCTGGCCTGGTACGCCGACCTCGACACCAACCGCGGCCAGGAGGCGACGCCGCTGGAGATCGGCGGGGTGATCTACACCACCACCGCCTGGAGCAAGGTGAAGGCCTATGACGCCAGGACCGGCCGGCTGATCTGGGCCTACGACCCCAAGGCGCCGGGCGCCTGGGCGGTGAAGGCCTGCTGCGACGTGGTCAACCGCGGCCTCGCCATGTGGAAGGGCAAGGTCTACCTCGGCGCCCTCGACGGGCGGCTGATCGCGCTGGACGCCAGGACCGGCCAGCCGGTCTGGATCACCCGCACCTTCGGCCCGAACACCTCATACGCCTCGACCGGCGCGCCGCGGGTGGTGAAGGGCAAGGTGATCATCGGAACCGGCGGCGCCGAGTACAATCAGCGCGGCTTCGTCTCGGCCTATGACGCTGAGACCGGCAAGCTGGTCTGGCGCTTCTATACCGTGCCGGGCGACCCCTCCAAGAGCGACGGCCAGCCCTCCGACCAGCCACTGAAGGACATCGCCGCCAAGACCTGGGCGCCGGGGACCTGGAAGCTCGGCGGCGGCGGCACGGTCTGGGACACCATCGTCTACGACCCCAAGCTCGACCTGCTCTACTTCGGAACCGACAACGGCGATCCCTGGAACCAGGCCTATCGCGGCAAGGTCGGCGACAACCTGTTCCTCACCTCGATCATCGCGGTCCGGCCCGACACCGGCAAATACGTCTGGCACTACCAGCTGAACCCCGGCGACGAGTGGGACTATTCGGCGGTGCAGCCAATCATCCTGGCCGACCTGAAGATCGGCGGGCGGACACGCCAGGTGCTGATGCAGGCCCCCAAGAACGGCTTCTTCTATGTGCTGGACCGGCGCACCGGCGAGCTGCTCTCGGCCAGGAATTTCGTCACGGTGAACTGGGCCAAGGGCATCGACCTGAAGAGCGGCCGGCCGATCGAGAATCCCGAGGCGCGCTATTCGGTCACCGGCAAGCCGTGGGTCGGGGTTCCGGGCCCGCTCGGGGGCCACAGCTGGAACCCGATGGCCTACAGCCCCAAGACCGGGCTGGTCTATATCCCCGCCAACGAGGCGGGCTTCCCCTATGCCACCGACCCCAGCTTCAAGCCCCAGCCGATCGGCGAGAACCTCGGCCTCGACCTCTCCGGCGGCGGCAAGGATCCCGACTACGCCACCCAGAAGGCCCAGCTCGCCTCGCTGAAGGGCTATCTGCTGGCCTGGGACCCGGTGCGCCAGAAGGCGGTCTGGCGGGCCGACCATCCGGGCCCGGCCAATGGCGGCGTGGTCGCCACCGCCGGCAATCTGGTGTTCGAGGGCAGCTATGACGGCAAGTTCGCCGCCTGGCGCGCCGACACGGGCCAGAAGCTGTGGTCGTTCGACGCCCAGGCGCCGGTGATGGCCGCGCCCATGACCTATGAGGTGGGCGGGGTCCAGTACGTCGCGGTGATGACCTGCGGCGGCGGCGCCTTCGGCCTGTCGGCGGGCCTGCCGGGCCTGAAGTCCGGCCATCCGCACCAGCTCTGCCGGCTGCTGGCCTTCAACCTCGGCGGCCAGGCCAAGCTGCCGCCCCTGCCGGCCAACTTCAAGCCGCCCCTGAACCCGCCGGCGGCGACCGCCCCGGCCGACCAGGTCCACCAGGGCGCCCTGCTCTATGGCCGCTATTGCGGCATCTGCCACGGCGGCTCGGCGGTGTCGGCCGGGGTCACGCCGGACCTGCGCTATACGCCGCTGCTGGCGTCGGACAGCTTCTTCGACGTGGTGCTGGGCGGGGCCCTGCAGAGCCAGGGCATGGTGTCATTCTCGAAGGTGCTGACCCACGACCAGGCCGCCGCCGTCCGCGCCTATCTGATCCAGCGCGCCAACGACGCCAAGGCGGCCCAGGCCAAGGGGGAGGACCTGACGGCGGGGTAGCTCTCCTCACCCGTGCAGGGGCGCTCCCCAGATTACCTTCTCCCCTTGCGGGAGAAGGTGTCAGCGAAGCTGACGGAAGGGGTCGCACTGCGTCATCCGCCCGTTCGGCGACCGGATCGAACGCGCAGCGCGGAAAGGCCTGCGCGACCCCTCACCCGGCCGCTACGCGGCCACCCTCTCCCGCAAGAGGGAGAGGGTTCGCTACTGAGCCGTGAGTCCCTGACGGGTAGCGGTGGAGGAGCCGCCTAGCGCCGCTTGGTCACCTCGACCACGCCGCGGTCGCCGTCGACCTTGACCCAGTCGCCGGTCTCGATGACCTCGATCGGATCCTGGTCCAACTCGGTGACCGAGGGGCAGTGCATGACCACGGCGCCCAGCGCGATCTTGGTGGTCATGGTGGTGAAAACCATGGCCTTGGGCGCGGTCCCGGCCAGCCGTGCGGTGTGGAAGGCCACCGACCAGCCCGATGAGCCCTTGGCGCCGGGGAAGACCAGGATCTTGTCCTTGAAGCTCACCCCGCGCAGTTCGTGACGGGTCTCGATCACCGTCCCGGTAATGGCCTGGATGCCGCCCCAGCCGGAGATGGTGTCGCGGGTGACCAGGGCCTCGCCCTCGGCGACGCCGCCGACCACCTTGCGGCCGTGCAGCACGATGGTGTTTTCGACCACGGTCTCGGCGCTCATGACAGGGCTCCCGTCCAGCGGCCGGTGAGGGCGGCGTCGATGCAGTCCTGGGTGGTTCCGAACCAGGCCTCGATGCCCATGATGGCCGGCAGGTAGTGGGACTGCTTGGCGGAATCCAGCGCCACCACCTTTGTGCCCTTGGGCATGGTCTGGCCGATCGCCGAGCAGGTGTCGGTCATCACCAGGGCGCCGGCGTCCAGGATGGTCCTGGTCAGGCCCTTGGCGTCGGCCTGGGCCTTGATGATCCGCGAGGTGAAGATCCACAGATTGGACTTGGCGCTGATCCGTTTGCCGTCCAGCAGCCGGGCGACCTCCTCGATCTGCTCCAGCGCCGCGTGCGGGCAGCCCAGCATGACGTAGTCGACGTCGGTACTGGTCCCGTTGGAGTTCAGCGCCTCATAGGTGGCGCGCCGCTCGGCTGGGCCATAGCGCAGGGTCTGCATCGGCCGGCGGCCGCCGAACGC
>DATCFQ010000374.1:0-2547 GCA_036509495.1 Caulobacteraceae bacterium | reverse complement strand
TCTGGCGGCCGCGCCATGCAGAACGCCGAGAACTTCAAAACCTATATCGAGCCGATCGCCGACCGCCTCGGAGCCGCCATGGGCGCCTCGCGCGCGGCGGTGGACGCCGGCTACGCCCCCAACGACTACCAGGTCGGCCAGACCGGCAAGGTGGTGGCCCCCGATCTCTACATCGCCATCGGCATCTCCGGGGCCATCCAGCACCTGGCCGGGATGAAGGATTCCAAGGTGATCGTGGCCATCAACAAGGACGCCGACGCCCCGATCTTCCAGGTCGCCGACTATGGCCTGGTGGCCGACTACAAGACCGCCGTGCCGCAACTCATGGATGAACTCAGCAAGCTCGGCAAATAGCGGTCGCGCGGTCTACGCTGCATTGCAGCAAGAGGCTTGCCGCACTGCCCGCTGGACGTGCTATGCAGGGTTCCGGTTGGGGCTGACGCGGAAAGACGACGATGCAGATCAAGACGGTCGGTGTGATCGGCGCAGGCCAGATGGGAGCGGGCATCGCTCACGTGGTGGCCATCAACGGCTACGACGTAACCATCTACGACGTCTCCGCCGAACGGCTCCAGGCCTGTCTCGACAACATCAAGAAGAACCTCGGCCGCCAGGTTTCGAAAGAGCACATCGACCAGGCGACCATGGATACCGCGGTCGCCCATATCCATCTGGCCGATAAGCTCGAAGTGATCGGCCAATGCGACCTGGCCATCGAGGCGGCGACCGAGAACGAGGAGGTCAAGCAGTCGATCTTCCGGGCGCTCACGCCGCTGCTGAAGCCGGAGGCCATGCTGGCTTCCAACACCTCGTCGATCTCGATCACCCGCCTGGCCTCGACCACCGACCGCCCCGAACGGTTCATCGGCCTGCACTTCATGAATCCCGTGCCGATCATGAAGCTGGTGGAGATCATCAACGGCATCGCCACCAACGACGAGACCTATGAGACCGCCGTCACCTTCGCCCAGTCGCTGGGCAAGACCACGGCCATGGCCGAGGATTTCCCGGCCTTCATCGTCAACCGCGTGCTGGCCCCGATGATCAACGAGGCGATCTACACCCTCTATGAGGGCGTGGGCACGGTGGACGCCATCGACACCGCCATGAAGCTCGGCGCCAACCACCCGATGGGCCCGCTCGAACTCGGCGACTTCATCGGCCTCGACACCGTGCTGTCGATCATGAATGTGCTGCACGAGGGCCTGGCCGACTCCAAGTACCGCCCCTGCCCGCTCTTGGTGAAATACGTCGAGGCCGGCTGGCTCGGCCGCAAGGCCGGCCGCGGTTTCTACGACTATTCCGGAGAAGTGCCGGTGCCGACGCGGTAGCGCGTCACCAGATCACCGGCGCGCCATAGGGCGCCAGGAGACCGTCGCAGCTTATCAGATTGAGCTGTTCGATAAGGGCCTGGGCCACGATCAGGCGATCGAACGGATCGCCGTGCAGGCGCGGCAACTTACCGGCCAGTAACGCGTGCTGAGGCAAAATGGGAAGCCATTCGAAACCGAGTTCCGCCACGCCCGCCTGAAGGTCCGCCGGGAGTTCCTGGATATCGGCGCTCCGTTGCCGCTTGAACTCGATTTCGTAGGCAGTTCCGGCGCTTACCAGGATCTGGTTGGCCCGGTCGTGTAATACCAACCCCTGAAGAGGCTGACTCGCGGGGGATTCCCAAGACGGACGGCTTGCGATTCGATGCGCTGATTCGGACAGCGGAGGCATCGGATGGGGTCGCCCTTGGAGATCACCCGGAGGGACTATACCAGCGCTGAGCTTCGCAGCCTCAGCGGCAGATGCGCGGATGGGGCCCAGGTTCGCCGGCTGTTGGGGTTGGCGCTGGTGTTGGACGGCCATTCGCGGACCGAGGCGGCGGCGCTGAACGGCATGGATCGCCAGACCCTTCGCGACTGGGTTCATCGCTACAACGACCACGGCATCGAAGGTCTGAAGTCCCTGCACAGTCCCGGCCGGACGCCGGCCTTGAGCGAGCAACAGATGGCCGAGCTTCGCGAGCTGGTGATCAAGGGGCCAGATCCGGCGATCGACAAGGTGGTGCGCTGGCGGTGTGTGGACCTGCAGGCCGAGGTCGCGCGGCGGTTTTCGGTGCAGGTGCATGAGAACACCATCGGCCGGTGGTTGCATGAGCTGGGCCTGACGCGACTGCAGCCCAGGCCGGTTCATCCTCGGAAGGACCCTGAGGCCGAGGCGGCTTTTAAAAAAACTTCGCGGACCTGGTCAGAGCCGCGCTCCCACAGGCCGCAGCCGCTGGCCCGATAGAAATCTGGTTCCAGGACGAAGCGCGGGTCGGCCAGAAGGGCGGCCACGCCTACGTCTGGGCGCCGGTCGGCTCGCGCCCGCGCATGGTGCGCGATAACCGGCACGCTTCGGCCTATCTGTTCGGGGCGATCTGCCCGGACCGCGCGATCGGCGCGGCCGTGATCACGCCTTGCGCCAACAGCTGGGCGATGAACCTGCATCTGGAGGAGATCAGTTCTCAGGTCGAGCCCGGCGCCCACGCCCTGCTGGTCTGTGATGGCGCCGGCTGGC
>DATCFQ010000373.1:0-6791 GCA_036509495.1 Caulobacteraceae bacterium | reverse complement strand
CGACCCGGCCGCGCCGCCTCCGGCCCGCCTGGCCGCCGCCGCCCGCGCCGCCCGGCTCGGCGTGGCCACGCCCACGGCCTATGCGGCCCTGACGCCCGCGCCCACGGCCCTGCCCGCGGCCGACCTCCCGGGGCCGGCCGGCGAGGCGACGCTGGTCGCCCTGGCGGCCGCGACCAACGACCTGACCCTCAAGGAATCGGCGATCGTCGCCCTCCTGCACCGCGCCAGGGACGGGGCGGAGTTCCAGGCCCTGGCCCGGCTGGTCGCGCCCGCCACGAGCCAGCTGATGGCCGCCCGCCCCGTGCTGCGCCAGCCCTTCATGTTCGCCATGGCCGCCGCCGTGGTGGGCGATGTCGCCTCCGCCAAGGCCGCGCGCGCCGAGGTAGGGCAGGGCGGATCGCCGCCCGCGCCGGCCGACCTCGCCATCCTGGACGCCCTGATCGGCGCGGCCGGGACGCCCGTGGATGCCGCCGCCGCCGACGACGCCCTGGACGCCGCCGCCGCCCATGCGGAGGGCCAGGCCCGGGCGCGGACCCTGGGGGCGCTGGCCCTGCTCGGCGGCCTCGCCCCGCTGGGCCCGCAGGCGCGCTTCGATGTCGCCGGCGCCGCCCCCGCACCCGTCGCCCCGCCGGCCGGCCGCCGCCTTGCCCTGGAGCAGGCGGCCGAACAGGGCCGGATCGGCGATACCGCCCTCTATGTGCTGCAGACCTGCGCCGAGAGCGGCCCGGCCGGTCCCTCGCCGGCCGAACGCGCGCTGATGATCCGGGCGCTTCGCCTGGCGCACCTGGATGCCGACGCCCGCGCGTTCGCCATCGAGGGGCTCGTGGCGCTTCAGGCGTGGCCGTAGATGAGCGGCTCCGCCTGGGCCGAGGCCTTCCTGGAGATGATGGCGGTCGAGCGGGCGGCGGCCCGCAACACCCTGACCGCCTATGGCCGCGACCTGACGGACGCTTCGGGTTTCCTGGCGGGGCGCCGGCGCGACCTGGCGTCCGCCTCGGCCGAGGACATCGAGGCCTATTTCGCCGCGCTCGGCGCGCGCGGCCTGTCGCCCTCGACCGCCGCGCGGCGGCGGGCGGCGATCCGACAATTCTACCGCTTCGTGCTGGGCGAGGGCTGGCGCGCCGATGACCCCTCCCGGCGCGTCGATGCGCCGAAAAAGGGCCGTCCGCTGCCCAAGGTGCTGAGCCGCGAGGAGGTGGCGGCCCTGATCGCCGCGGCCGGCGCCAGGGACGGCGTCCAGGGCGTGCGGGTGCACTGCATGATCGAGCTGCTCTATGCCTCGGGCCTCAGGATCTCCGAGCTGCTGGCCCTGCCGCTCACCGCCCTGGCGCGCGACCCCGCCTATCTGATGGTCAAGGGCAAGGGAGGCAAGGAGCGGCTGGCGCCGCTCAACGGCGCCGCGCGCGGGGCGGTGAAGGCCTATCTGGAGGCGCGGCCGGCCTTGCTGCCGAAGGGCCAGAAGGCCAATCCCTGGCTGTTCGCGTCCCGCGGCGCCGGCGGACGGCTGACCGCCCGGCGCTTCGCCCAGCTGCTCGACGAGGCGGCGATCCAGGCCGGCCTCGACCCCGGGCGCGTCAGCCCGCACGTGCTGCGCCACGCCTTCGCCACCCACTTGCTGGAAGGGGGCGCGGATCTGCGGGTGGTGCAGACACTGCTGGGCCACGCCGACATCTCCACCACCCAGATCTACACCCATGTGACCGAGGATCGGCTGCTGCAGGTGGTGCAGACCAAGCACCCCCTGGCCCGCAAGGGCTGAGCAAACCCGGGCCTCGCGCGTTCTTCCCTGGCTCGAGCTTGTGACCAGCCACGATCACGCCTAAGTCTCCGCCCTTCGCGAACGGCGCCACTATTCGAATGACCGTAGCCCCCCGCCATTACCTCGATTTCGAGAAGCCCATCGCCGAGCTGGAGGCCAAGCTCGGCGAGCTCGAGACCCTGGCGGACGACGCCGGCCAAGGCGGCATGGACGACAACATCACATCGCTGAAAGGCCAGGTGGAACAGCTCCGCCGCGAGGCCTATGCCAACCTCAGTCCCTGGCAGAAGGCCGAGGTCGCCCGCCATCCCGAGCGCCCGCACTTCGTCGACTATCTCGACGCCCTGATCGACCAGTTCGTGGAGCTGAAAGGCGACCGCAAATACGGCGACGACCAGGCGATCATCGGCGGCCTTGGGCGCTTCCGCGGCCAGCCGGTGATGGTGATCGGCCAGGAGAAGGGCCACGACGCCGCCACCCGCACGCGGCACAATTTCGGCATGGCCAGCCCGGAGGGCTATCGCAAGGCGGTGCGCCTGATGGACCTCGCCGATCAGTACGGCCTGCCGGTGCTCACCTTCGTCGACACCGCCGGCGCCTGGCCCGGCATCGGGGCCGAGGAGCGCGGCCAGGCCGAGGCCATCGCCCGCTCGACCGAGCGCTGCCTGACCCTGGGCGCCCCGCTGGTCGCCACCGTCATCGGCGAGGGCGGCTCGGGCGGCGCCATCGCCATCGCGGCGGCCAACAAGGTGTTGATCCTGCAGTACGCCATCTATTCGGTGATCTCGCCGGAGGGCTGCGCCTCGATCCTCTGGCGCGACTCCGAGCGCAAGCGCGACGCCGCCGCGGCCCTGAAGATGACCGCCGACGACCTGATCGGCTTCGGCGTTGTCGACCGCATCATCCCCGAGCCGTTGGGCGGCGCCCATTCCGACCCCGACGCCGCCATCGCCGCGGTCGGCCAGGCGGTCGAAGAGGAGCTGCGCGGGCTTTCCAACCTCGGCCCCGACGAGCTGCGCCGCCAGCGCTCGGAACGCTTCATGGCGATCGGGCGCAGCCTGTGACCTGACCCCGGGCGATTGCCGCAAAGCGTCCCGCGCGCCGCCGCCCCGCTTCCAAAGCCTACGCCAATCTGACAATCTCGGGCCCAGGACGCCTCGGCGTCCGCGGGCAGGGTTGGGCGATCCAGATGGTCGGATGCAGCGCGTTTGGGCGCAGTGCTGGGGTTGAGCCGCGATTGGCGGCCGGCCGGTTCTATTGGGCTGCCGAATAGCCATGGCGATCGTGTCTCACGAGCTTGGCTTCATCTTCTGCAAGACGCGAAAGACGGCCGGAACCTCGCTCGAGGTGTATCTGGCGCGGAGATGCGGACCGGCGGATGTCGTAACCCCCATTCACCCGCCCAACCCCGAGCATCAACCCAGGAATCATCGCGGAAAAAAGCTCTACGGCCATATGCCAATGGCCGAATTGAAGGAAATCCTGGGTGATTCCTTTCAACGCTACTTCAAATTCTGCGTTGAACGACATCCGGTGGACAAATGCATTTCGCACTATGCCATGCTTACCCAATCGCCTGCGCACCGCAATCTGTCGAAACCAAGTTCTTGGGACGAGTATGTCAATCGTCGCAAGTTCCCAATGGATTTCAACAAATACACGACGGAAGATGGGCGACTCCTCGTCGATAAGATCTATCGATACGAAGATCTCGATTCGATGCTGGCCGAACTCTCAAGCCGATTCGGCTGGCCCAATGAGTCGTTGGATGTGTACGAGAAGGCCGGATTTCGGGATCTTGCGCCGACTGTCGAAGATGTCACCGACAGGCAGCGGGAAATCATTTTCGAGGCGTTTCAGCCATCTTTGCAAGTCGCGCCCTATTGAGTGGGTGAGGGCGAATGAAGCTGTGCGCTGACCTTCAGGTTCGCGCTCCGCCGCTGGGCATCCCTCAGGCCCCGCCACCACCGACCATCTTTCAAAACTTACAACAGTCTGACAGTCTGTGATGGCGGGGCGCGTCTGCGCCTGCCGATAGGGTTGGGCAAACCTGATGATCGGACACGACGCGCTTTGGCGTGGGCGTGGAGTGGCGGGCAGGTGATCTCCACCGCCCGGCGCTTCATCTTCCTGCACGCGCCCAAAACCGGGGGGAATTCGATGCAGCTGATGCTGCAGGCGCACTCGGACGACGAACTCGTGACGCAAACCAAGAGAGAAAGCGCCCACCGGTTCGGCGTGCGTGGGCCGGTGACGCCCCACAAGCATGCGACCCTCAAGGCCTACGCGAAGGCCCTGGACGGCGATCTCGACGGTTGGCGAATCGTGCTCGCCGCCCGCGATCGGATGGCCAGGGCAGTCTCCTACTATTTCTCGCCGCACCGCTGGGGCGAGCCGGATGGCGCGGGCGGAACCTGGACCAATCCGCCGGTCTGGGACCGCGAGGCCTTCCTCGCCATGCTGCCCGAAATGACCACCCTCGCCGAGTTCGTGACCGTGGACGGGCGGGTGCGCGATCCCGACCACCTGATCCGTCAGGAACACCTGGCCGAGGACTTCGCGGCCTTCGTCCATGCGACGGGCCTGCCGCTGGACGCCTCCGCCCTGCCGAAGCTGAACTGCTCGGCCGCGGGTCCCGCCCTGCGCGCGCGGGCCCTGGCCGACCCGGTGGCTTGCGATGCGGTCAGGCTGCGCTTCGCAGGCGACTACGAACTGCTCCGGGACTGGTCGCAGCGGCGAGCGAGCGGGGCCTGAGGCCGGCTCAGGCGACGCTTTTCAGCGCCTCGCCGATCTGCTCGACCGCCTCCGCCGTGGTCGCCCACGAGCACATGAACCGCACCGCGCCGTCGGTGAAGCGGTAGACGAACCAGCCCGTGGCCCGCAGGCGCTCCAGGGCGTCGTCGTCCATCTCCACGAACACGGCATTGGCTTCGACGGCGTGGCGCACCTCGAAGGGCATCAGCGCCGCCAGCTTGCGGGCCATGGCGTTGGCGTGGCGGGCGCGGCCGGTCCAGGCGCCGCTCCTCAGCATGCCGATCCAGGGCGCCGACAGGAACCGGCCCTTGGACGGCAGCTGGCCGGCCTGCTTCATCCGGGCGTCGAATCTGCGCGCCAGGGCCTTGTCGAACAGCACCACGGCCTCGGTGGGCGGCATGCCCGCCTTGGTCCCCCCGACGATCAGGATGTCGATCCCCAGATGTTGCAGCCGCTCGAGGTCGAGGCCCGCGGCGGCCGCATTGGCCAGGCGCGCGCCGTCCAGGTGCACCGGCAAGCCCTTGGCCTTGGCGATGGAGGTCAGGGCAAGGATCTCAGCCTCGGAATAGACTGTGCCGTATTCGGTGGCGTTGGTCAGCGACAGGGCCGCCGGCGACTGGCGATAGGAGACGTCTGGGGACTGCAACGCCTCTTTCAGCGCCTCCGGGTCGATCCGCCCCGAGGCGCCTGGCAGGCCGATCAGGCCCAGGCCATGGCCGAACAGCCCCGGCGCGCCGGTCTCGTCGGTGCAGACATGGGCGTGCTGGTGGGCGACCACCGCTTCGAATGGCCGGCAGAGCGCCGCCAGCGACACCGCATTGGACGCCGTGCCCGAGGCGGCGAAGCGAACGTCAGCGTCGGCGTCGAGCAGCTCTCGCACCAGGTCGGCCGCCTCGGCGGTGACCACGTCGGTCCCATAGCCCGAGGTGAAGCCGTCGTTGAAATGAACCAGGGCCTCCAGCGCCTCAGGCGCGGCGCCGGCGGTGTTGTCGGAGGCGAAGTCGTAGCGGGCCACGCGGTGCAGCTAGCGCAGGCGCGTCTGTTGGGAAAGAGCCCGGAGTACTCCTCTCCCTATGGGAGAGGAATTAAATCAGCGCGCCGTGGCAGTGCTTGAACTTCTTGCCTGAGCCGCACGGGCAGGGGGCGTTGCGGCCGGTGCGGTCCCAGCCGGCCGGGAGGGCGTTGAGCGGCAGGGCTTGGCGCTGTTCGGCGGGAATGACGCCGCCGCCGAAGCCACCGACGGCGGCCTCGTTCTCGCCGGTCAGCGGGTTCATGTGCACTTCGAGCAGGTCGCCGCGCGGAGGCGCCTCGATCGGCGGCGCGTCCTCGTAGCGGATCTCCAGCGTCATCAGCCACTTGGTGACGTTGTGGCGCAGGTCGCCGAGCAGTTTCTCGAACAGCGAGAAGGCCTCGCTCTTGTACTCGTTCAGCGGATCGCGCTGGCCGTAACCCCGAAGCCCGATGACGTTCCTCAGGTGGTCGAGGTGCGTCAGGTGCTCGCGCCACTCGTTGTCCATCATCTGGAGCAGGAAGTTCTTCTCCAGCCCGCGCATGTGCTCGGCGGTGATCTGGGCCTCGCGTTCGGCGGCGCGGGCGTCGGCCGCCTGCAGGATGCGCTGCTCGATCTCCTCGTTGGCGATGCCTTCCTCGGCCGCCCAGTCCTGGATCGGCAGATGCAGGCCCAGGAGGGTCTCCACCCGCTCGTTCAGGCCGTCGACGTCCCACTGCTCGGCATAGGCCTTGGGCGGCAGGTGGCGCAGGACGATGTCGGAGACGGTTTCGCGGCGCATCTCGGAGATGATGTCCGAGACGTCGGTCGCGTTCATGAATTCCTGGCGCTGCTCGAAGATGGCCTTGCGCTGGTCGTTGACCACGTCGTCGTACTTCAGGACGTTCTTGCGGATGTCGTAGTTGCGCGCCTCGACCTTCTTCTGGGCGGTGGCGATGGCCGAGTTCAGCCAGCGGTGGGTGATCGCCTCGCCTTCCTGGACCCCGAAGGTGCGCATGATCGCGTCCAGCCGCTCCCCGGCGAAGATGCGCAGCAGGTCGTCCTCGCAGGACATGTAGAATTTCGAGTGGCCCGGGTCGCCCTGGCGGCCGGTGCGGCCGCGCAGCTGGTTGTCGATGCGGCGGCTTTCGTGGCGCTCGGTGCCGAGCACGAACAGGCCGCCCGCCGCCAGCGCGATCTTGCGCTTGGCGAGGATCTCGGTCTCGAACTCGGCCTTCTGCTTGGCCGTGGCTTCCGGGGTGACCTCGATGCCGAGACCGCGCTGCTCCT
>DATCFQ010000372.1:0-3637 GCA_036509495.1 Caulobacteraceae bacterium | reverse complement strand
GATCTCAGCCCGATCTAGGGGCGATGCGGCGGCCGGCACGCGTGCGTCCTGGCTCTGGCCAGACTCCCCTCACGCGCCCAAGCTGACCTCGTCGCGCCGATGCGCGGCGGATTGGGGGCTCCGTGGCCAAGATACCTGAGGGCGTGGGGCCCGGGCAGGCCCAGGTGCTGGTGCTGGTCGGAGCCACGGGGGACCTGGCGCGGCGCAAGCTGCTGCCCGGCCTGTTCCGCCTGTGCAGCGCCGGCTTCATCCCCGCCTGCCGCATCGTCGGGGTCTCGCTCGACGATATGGACGCCGAAGCCTTCCGCGCCTTCGCCAAGGCGGCGATCGACGAGTTCCTGCCTCATGAGGTCAAGGCGGCGGACTGGTCGACCTTCGCCGCCGTGCTCGACTATGTGCCCCTGGCCGCCGGATCCCAGGCGCTGAGGGAGGCGGTGCTCGCCGCGGAAAAGTCGCTGGGCGGCGAGGTGCGCCGTTTGCACTATCTGAGCGTGCCGCCCGCCGCCGCCCTGCCGGCGGTGCGGATGCTGGGCGAGGCCGATCTGGTGGAGCGCTCGCGCATCATCATGGAGAAGCCGTTCGGCACCGACCTGGAGAGCGCCAAGGCCCTGAATGCCAGGCTGCACGAGGTGTTCGACGAAGCCCAGATCTTCCGTATCGACCACTTCCTGGGCAAGGAGCCGGCCCAGAACATCCTGGCCTTCCGCTTCGCCAACGGCCTGTTCGAGCCGATCTGGAACCGCACCTTCATCGACCACGTGCAGATCGACGTGCCCGAGACCCTGGGCCTCGGCGGCCGGGCGGCCTTCTATGAGCAGACCGGCGCCTATCGCGACATGGTGGTCACCCACCTGTTCCAGATCCTCGCCTTCATGGCCATGGAGCCGCCCACGGCGCTCGAGCCCAGGTCGATCACCGAGGAGAAGAACAAGGTGTTCCGCTCCATGCTGCCGCTCGATCCCAAGGACGTGGTGCGGGGGCAGTACAGCGGCTATCGCCAGGAGCCGGGAGTCGACCCGGAGTCCGACACCGAGACCTTCATCGCCCTGAAGTGCCGGATCGACAACTGGCGCTGGGCGGGGGTGCCGTTCTTCCTGCGCACCGGCAAGAAGCTCGCCGAGGGCCAGAGGATCATCTCCATCGCCTTCCGCGAGCCGCCCAAGAGCATGTTCCCGCCAGGATCGGGCATCGGCGCCCAGGGACCGGACCATCTGACCTTCGACCTGGCCGACGCCTCCAAGATGTCGCTGTCCTTCTACGGCAAGCGGCCGGGCCCCGGCATGCGGCTGGATAAGCTGAGCCTGCAGTTCGCCATGCACGACACGGGTTTGGCCGGCGACGTGCTGGAAGCCTACGAGCGGCTGATCCTGGACGCCATGCGCGGCGACCACACCCTGTTCACCTCGGCGGAGGGCATCGAGCGGCTGTGGGAGGTGTCGATCCCCCTGCTGGAAAATCCGCAGCCCGTGCGCCTCTACGCGCCCGGCGGATGGGGGCCCAAATCGATCCACCAGCTGGTGGCCCCTCACGCGTGGCGGCTGCCGTTCGAGCGGGCGTGGAGGAATCCGAATCCGGACGGGGATTAGACGATCGCATGTCACACGCGGCATCACCGCCTCGTCTTGCCATCAGAACCCCTGATGGAGCCACGTCATGACCGCCAAACTCGATCCCTTCGCCGTCGCCCCCGCCCAGATGAAGGCCTGGCTGGAATTCTCCCTGGCCATGAACAAGAGCCTCGAGGCCGGCCTGGTCGGCCTGGTGGAGATCCGCGCCTCCCAGATCAACGGCTGCGCCAACTGCCTGAACATGCACACCGCCGACGCTCGCAAGCGGGGGGAAACCGAGCAGCGGATCTATCTGCTGTCGGCTTGGCGGGAAGCGCCCTGCTATGACGCCCGCGAACGCGCGGCCCTCGGCTGGACCGACGCCCTGACCCGCCTCTCCGAAGGGCACGACCAGGCGGCGGCCTTGCAGGCCCTGGAGGCCGAGTTCTCCAAGGAGGAACAGGTGCTGCTCACCCTGGTGATCAATGTGATCAACGGCTGGAACCGCCTAGCGGTCGGCTTTGGCCTCTGGGCCGACCAGGCGCCGGCGAAGACGGTCGCCTGATGGCCGGCGAGGCCCCCGGGGGTGTCGCGGAGAGCTTCGACCCGCTGCGCCCCAGGCTGACGCGGGTCGCCTACCGGATGCTGGGCTCGGTCGCCGACGCCGAGGACGTGGTCCAGGAAGCCTTCGTGCGCTGGATGGGCGCCGATCGCGCCAGCGTGCGCGAGCCGGAGGCGTTCCTGCGGCGCACGGTGACGCGTCTTTGCCTCGACGTGCTCAAGTCCGCCCATCGCCGGCGCGAGGTCTATCCCGGGCCGTGGCTTCCCGATCCGGTGGTCGAGGAGGAGGCGGACGAGGACGTCACCCTGCCACTCTTGCTGGCCCTGGAGCGGCTGTCGCCGCTCGAACGGGCGGCCTTCCTGCTGCACGACGTCTTCGGGCTGAGCTTCGACGAGGTGGCGGCGACGGTCGAGCGCGAACCGGCCGCCTGCCGCCAGCTCGCCGCCCGCGCGCGCGTCCACGTCCGCCAGGCCCGGCCGCGCTATGGCGTGGAGAAGCAGCACGCCCTGGCGTTGGCGGAGGCCTTCTTCGCCGCCTCCCGCAGCGGCGACCTCCAGGCCCTGGGCGCCATGCTGGCGGACGACGTCAGCGTCTACGCGGACGGTGGCGGCAAACGCCCGGCCGCCCTGCGGCCGCTGCATGGCTTGGACGACGTGATGAAGCTGCACGCGGGCCTGGCGCGGATCTATGCCCAGCACGCATCCGGGCTGGTCCACACCGGCTTCGTCAACGGCCTGCCCGGCTTCGTCACCCGCGAAGCGGACGGCGAGCTGCAGACCACCGCGCTCGAGCTCGAGGCCGGCAAGATCGTGGCGATCTATATCGTGCGCAATCCGGAGAAGTTGAAGCATCTGCACTAGCGGGCGCGCTGTGCAGGGGAGGGGCGGTGGCGCCGGAAACTCTCTGGAGCCTGGGGCTCCGCGCATTGCCTCCGCTCGTCCATCTGATGCCCGTCCCCCGACGCGGATGGGGCGGAACTGGTGGACGCGCTGAATTTAGGTACCGTCAAGTCTGTCGAATTCACATAATATTACAACGACTTGTGATTTCAGATTTGAGGGATGTGTCCAAAAATGTGTCCATGAAGCGTGTCCGCCGTGGCGCGAGCGATGGGAAGGCGATGACCGGGAAGATTCCGCAGAGTCCATTGCTCGATGGCGAGGCTAGCCTTCGGGCCGCCATCGAAGCAGCGGCGCGGCCCGGCCGAGGTTATGGCGACCGCCGAAGCGAAGGGTTTGACGCCGCCGGCGAGCACGTCGTTTCGCTCTTGGGTGATGCCACGCACCTCTTTGAACGCGGCTCGTTTGGCACCGCGACGTTCCTCGCCATCACAGCCCTGGAAGAAACTGCCAAAGCCGACCTTCTTTCCTTTCGCCGGGAGGGGACAGCCGGCGAGCGACCCAAAGGCCGCGACCCGCTGAGGAGCCATGCGGACAAGCACCTCATCGCGGTGAGATCGACCGTGTTCATGGGAAAGCGGCTGCTTGAAGCGCTGGGCCAGGAGCGATGCGAGGCGCTCAAGGTCGAG
>DATCFQ010000371.1:0-3544 GCA_036509495.1 Caulobacteraceae bacterium | reverse complement strand
CCGCCCCGACAGCGTGGTGAACGGCAGCTCGGTCTACGAGGTGCGCAAGCGCATGGGCGTGCGACTGGCGCGAGAGAGCGGGGTGCCCGCCGACGTGGTCGTGCCGGTGCCGGACTCCGGCGTGCCCGCGGCCCTCGGCTTCGCCCAGGAAGCAGGCCTGCCCTTCGAGATGGGCATCATCCGCAACCACTACGTCGGCCGCACCTTCATCCAGCCCGCCCAGGGCGCGCGCGAGGTCGGGGTCCGCCGCAAGCTCAGCCCCAACCGATCGGTCCTGGCCGGCAAGCGGGTGATCCTGATCGACGACTCAATCGTGCGCGGCACCACCACCGTGCGGGTGGTCCGCATGGTCCGCGCGGCCGGGGCGACGGAGGTGCATCTGCGCTCGGCCTCGCCGCCGATCCGCTTCCCCGATTTCTACGGCATCGACCTGCCCGACCGCGACAAGCTGCTGGCCGCCAACAAGTCGCTCGAGGAGATGCGCGACTTCCTCGAGGTCGACAGCCTGGGGTTCCTCACCGTCGACGGGCTCTACTGGGCCATGGGCGCCGGCGAGCGCGATCCGGTCAACCCGCAGTTCACCGACCACTACTTCACCGGCCAGTACCCTACCCGCCTGCTCGACCGCGAGCTGGCCGAGGGCCGCAACGAGATGGTCGAACGGCAGCTCTCCCTGCTCGTCAGCGCCTGATCATCATTCCATCCTGAGCGTCGCGGGCGCCCAGGAACGCCCGGCCTTTCGCGACCGTTGCCCCTTTGGGAGGGCTGTGGCTTCGGGAAGGAAACGACAGATGCAGGACCACCACGATCGACAGGGCGAGCGCGGCCAGGACCAGTCCCCGGCGGACGGCGAACGGCGCGACGCCCAACAACTCCAAAACGACAAAGCCGACGGTTCCTATGTGGCGGGCCGCCATCCGCGAGGCGGGGGGTCCTACGGCCAGCAGGACTACAGCCGTTCGGCCCAGAGTTCGCGCTATCGCGAAGGCTATCGCTACGGCGACAGCGGCCAGGCCGGCCAGGCCGGCGGCGATCCCGGCCGCGAGCGCGGCGCAGGCGGCAAGGGCGGCTACAGCGGCTATGGCTCCTCCGGCCAGGGCCAATTCGGACCCGGAGGCTTTGCCCGCGGCGGCTATGGCGCATCCGGCTATGGCGCCGACTATGGACAGAGCAATTTTCGTGGCGGTGAGTACGGACGCAGGGGCGTCCAGCCCGGCTCCGGCGAGGACGCATCGAACCTCGCGGATTTCGAGCCCTATGGCGGCGGCGATCACGCCGAAACCGACGCCGATTTCGATTCCGACTACCTGAACTGGCGACACGCCCAATTGGCCAGCTACGACCAGGACTATCACCACTGGCGCGAACAGCAGGCCCGCGTCCACGACGACGACTATCGCCGCTGGCGCGATGAGCGGCGCAAGCGGTTCCACGAGGATTTCCACGGCTGGCGCCGGGGGCGCTCGGGCGCGTCGGCCGGAGGCGGCGGCCCCACCGCGGCGAGCGCCGGACAGGCTACAGGCGCGGGATCGGGCGACATCGACGACGAAGGCGCTGGCGGCGGGACCGACTGACCCGCCCGCGAAGGAATCCACGCCGATCCCTCACCCCGCCGCCGCCGCGCAGCCGGTCTCGCTCGTTAAGCAGAGCTTCAACCGCCTGTGGCATCCTGCAGGCGGGGAGAAGCATCATGACGAACCCTGTGTCCCAGGAGGCGGTCTCCAAGCCGCTCTATGATCTGGACGCGCTTGCGCCGTTCGCGGCCAAGCTCGCCGGCGTGGGATTCTGGAGTTTCGACAACGCCGGCAAGCAGTTCGCCTGGTCCGAGGAGATGTATCGGATCTACGGCCTGGATCCGGCTTCGGGTCCCCCCGGCATCGAGACCGTCAACGGCCTCTGCCATCCTGACGACCGCCAGCGCCTGACCCGCCACCAGGCCAACAACTCCAGCCAGGACGCCTCCATCGAAGTGCGCATCGTGCGGCCCGACGGCGAGATCCGCCACGTAGTGGCGCGCAGCACGGCCCGGTTGTCCGAAGACGGCTCGCCGCTCGCGCGCATGGGGGTGCTGACCGACATCACCGAGATGAAGCGCGCCGAGGCCGATGCCCGCGAGCGCGAGCAGCGCTACCGCTTCGTCACCGACAACGCCCACGACATGATCGTGCGCGTCTCGCTGGACGCCCAGCTCAGCTACATCTCGCCAGGCTCCAGCCGGGTGTTCGGCTACACGCCCGAGGAGATGGCCACGATCGGCCCGGTCGACATGACCCATCCCGACGACCTGCCCGAGGTCGTGTCGATGATCGACAAGATGATCGCCAACCGCCTGCCCAACCTGCCAGAACCCCTGCGCTATCGGGCCAAGCGCAAGGACGGCAGCTGGATCTGGGTCGAATCCAATCCCACCCTGGTCTTCGACGACCAGGGCGTGCCGATCGAGACCATCGACATCATCCGCGACATCACCGAGACCAAGCTGTTCGAGGCCGAACTGGAGGAGGCGCGGCGCAGAGCCGAGGCGGCGGCCGCCGCCAAGTCCGCCTTCCTGGCCAATATGAGCCACGAACTGCGCACGCCATTGACCTCGATCATCGGCTTCTCGCGGCTGATGCGCGAACGCAGCGACCTGCCCCTGGAAGCCCAGCAGCATGCCCGGCGCGTCTACGACGCCAGCGAGGCCCTGCTGGCCATCATCAACGACGTGCTCGACCTCTCCAAGCTGGAAGCCGGCCAGACCGAACTCGAGCTGCAACCCCTGTCGCTGCGCCAACTCGCCGACGAGACGGTCGGCTTGATGGCCATCCAGGCGGCCGCCAAGGGCCTGGAGATCAGGCTGGAGCTCGACCCCAAGACGCCCGAGCTGATCCTCGGCGACACCACCCGGCTGCGCCAGGTGCTGCTGAACTTCCTTTCCAACGCGGTGAAGTTCACCGAACGGGGGACGGTGGTGGTGAAAAGCAGCTGGCGGACGCTGAAGTCGGGCCCGCGGCTGCGGCTGCAGGTCACCGACACCGGCGCCGGCATCGCGGCCGACAACCTGGGACGGCTGTTCGAGCGCTTCGCCCAGGCCGAGGTCTCGATCAACCGCACCCATGGCGGAACGGGCCTTGGCCTGTCGATCTCCAAGGCCATCGTCGAGCTGATGGGCGGCAAGATCGGCGTCGACAGCCAGCTCGGCCAAGGCTCAAGCTTCTGGTTCGAGATCCCGGCCGAGGCCGTCGAGGGCCACGCCGAGACCCATCGGGCGGATCCGGAATTGGGCTTGCCGCCGCTGCGCGTCCTGATGGTCGACGATACGGCGGTGAATCGCGAGCTGGTGCGGCTGATGCTCGAGCCCCTGGGCTTGGTCATCGAGGAGGCCGCCGGCGGCGCCGATGGAGTGCAGGCGGCGATGACCAAGGCCTACGACCTGATCCTGATGGACGTGCGCATGCCCGGCGTCGACGGCCTGGAGGCCACCCGGCTGATCCGCGCCGCCTCGGCCCTCAACCGGCGCACGCCGATCCTGGCCCTGACGGCGGACGTCCAGCCGGAAAATACC
>DATCFQ010000370.1:0-3666 GCA_036509495.1 Caulobacteraceae bacterium | reverse complement strand
TTCCCGCTCGGCGGCTTCTCGCCGCTGCAGTCATCGGTGCTGACCGAGGTCGCCGCCGGGCTCGGCGTGACGCCGATGCAGGCGGCGCTGGCCTGGCTGCTGCGGCGTTCGCCCAATATCCTGCTGATCCCCGGCACCTCGTCGCTGGCGCATCTGCGGGAAAACCTCGCCGTCGCGGACCTCGTCCTGCCGGAAGACGCCATCGCTCTCCTCGACCAAATCGGTTCGAACCCGGCGTCGATCTGACGCCGTGGACGTTCCCCCGCGGCATGCTGGGTGACGGCCGCCCCTCTCCGCCCTGGTTGACAAGACCCCATCTCCGCCCTCGAAGACCCGCTCCGTGACCTTCAGGCTATCGCCGCCAGCTTGGCGCGCCGCACCGCCAGATCGGGCTGCTGCGCGCCGTTGGCTGCGGCCCGGGCGATGGCCTGGGCGGCCGCGGCCGGATCGCCGCACTGGATCAGCCGATCGGCGCACTTCAGCAGGATGGCCGGTCGGTTGTCGTCGCCGGCCGCGAGGGCGAGGCGAAGCTGCGCCAGTGCAGGCGCCAGACGGCCGGACTTGGCGAGGCATGTTCCATGGCGCAGCCGCAGCTCGGTCTCGCCGATGACATCGCTGGAGTCGCCGAACCGCTCGATCGCCTGGCCGTACAGCTCGGCCGCCTCCGCGAACCGCCGCGCCAGCATCCGCTCGTCGGCCGCCTGCAGCAGACCGTCGAAGAGGTCGGCCGGGGAGCTGGAGCGGATCAGCGGCCGACGGCTGGTCTCGAAGTCCAGCCCCGGCGCATAGGCGCGCAGGAATCGGTCGACGATGCGGTCGACCATGGCCCGCTGGACATGGCGATTGTCCTTGTCGAAGGCCAGCCGGCGATCCGACAGGGTCACCATCTCGTAGCTGGGGAAATAGTCGACGTTGTCGTGGGCGAGGGCGAAGGCCTCCGCGGCGGCCCGCTGGACGGCCTTGCTGTAGGCGTTGGCGGTGAACACGTCGACCGGGCGGAAAGTGGCGTTCAACGGCACCGGCGAGACGGTGATCAGCATCCGGACGTCGGGCCGCCCATGCCGGGACAGCAGGCCATGGATCGCTTCGAGTTCCGCTAGTACGTCCTGATGCGCCATCACCTCCAGCACGAAGCGGTCCGGATCCGCCTCGATCAGGTTCGCCGGCGGCGCCTTGTTCAGCGGAAGGCCGGAGCGCCGGTCCCGCCAGACCTCGGCCACCCCCAGGGTCATGACCACGACGCGGCATTCGACGAAGCGACAAAAGAGCCCCTCGACATAGGACCTGAGGGCGCGGGCCTGTTCGATCAGCGAACCGCCTTTATCGCGGGGGTTGAGAAGGCCGTCCAACACGTTGCCGTCGGGCAGCGGGATCAGCGCTCGCGCCTTCGATCCGGTCTCCTCCCCGGCCGCCCACGCCAGCTCCTGGCGCATGACGGCGACATTGTACTTGTTGAGGAAAGGCGGAGACTCGCCCAGGGCCTCCAGGGCGCACACCACCTCATGGCTATAGGCGGGCGTGCGGAAGCCCACCTCTTCCAGTCTGAATTCGATGTTCCGCGCGAAACAGGACCCGGCGGTGAAGATCAGATCGCTGGGGTCTATCTCGAAGCTGGGCCTGAACGCGACCTCGGCCGCCCCGTCGAAGCGACCGGCCGAGACCCCCTCGCCCGGCCATCGCGCGGTGCGGGGATCGGAACGAAGCCGGGCCATGGCCGCCTTGGCGGCGATCTCGAGGAGAGGCATGTCGGCGGACGGGTGCTCGGAGGAAGAGCATACCCTTCCCACGGGTGGGGTCGTAGGTTCAATCCCTACCGGTTCAATCCCTACCGCGTCCGCCATTCCCCGCCCAGTCCCGCTCGGCGCATCTGGACGGCGCGACGCGCTTGCTCAGGCGAGCGCCGCCGCCACGGCGCGCCGCGCGATCACGCTCACCAGGTGCTCGCGATATTCCGTATCGGCATGCCCGTCCGCGTTCAGCAGCGAGCGGTCGAGCGACACCGCGCCGACTGCGTCCGGCCGGAAATCCTCCTCCAGCGCGGCCTCGGTCACGAACAGCCGAAAGACGTGGGTGGCGGCGCCGGTGCAAGCCATCCGTACCTCGCGGCCAAAGCGCGCCACGAACACCCCGACCGTGGCGTAGCGCGACGCCGGATTCGGCAACTTCACATAGCCGGCCGCGTCGGGAAGCGGGAAGCGGAACCCCGTCAGGATCTCGTCCCGGCCGAGCGCGGTTTCGAACAGGCCGAGGAAGAAATCGTCGGCGGCGATCTCGCGCTCGCTGGTCTGGATGGTCGCCCCCAGCGCCAGCACGGCCGCGGGATAGTCGGCCGAGGGATCGGAATTGGCGGTGGCGCCGCCGATCGTGCCGCGATTGCGCACCTGCGGGTCGCCGATGCCCTCGGCCAATGCCGCCAGCGCCGGGATCGCGTCCTGGACCAGCTTCGAGGCGGCGACGTCGGCGTGCAGCGCCATCGCGCCGATCCGGAGCGCGCCGCCGTCACGCTCGATCCCGCGCAGGGCTTCGATCCCGCCGAGGTCCACCAGCATGGAGGGCCTCGCCAAGCGCTGCTTGATCGTCGGCAGCAGCGTCATGCCTCCGGCCAGCAGCCTGGCGTCGGGATCGCCGGCGAGCAGGGCGCACGCCTCTTCCACGCTCTGCGGGCGCGCATAGTCGAACGGGACGAGCCCGATGCTCACGCCGCTTCGCGCATGGCCGCGCCGGCGGCCAACACCGCCCGGACGATATTGTGATAGCCGGTGCAGCGGCAGATGTTGCCTTCCAGCCACTCGCGCACCCGATGCTCGCTCGGATCCGGCTCGCTTTGCAGCAGCGCCACGCCGGCCATGATCATGCCCGGCGTGCAGAACCCGCACTGAAGCCCGTGGCATTGCCGGAACGCCGTCTGCAGCGGATGCAGCCTGTCGCCCTCCCCCAGACCCTCGATCGTGGTGACACTGGAGCCGTCCGCCTGCACGACCAGCATGCTGCAGCTCTTCACCGAGCGGCCATCGACATGGACCGTGCAGGCGCCGCATTGGCTGGTGTCGCAACCGACGTGCGTGCCGGTGAGACCCAGGGTGTCACGCAGGAACTCGACCAGCAGCAGGTTGGGCGGCGCGGCGTGGGCGACGGTCTGGCCGTTGACGGTGAGGGTGACGGGACTCTCGGCGATCACGTTTCCCCTCCGAACCGGGCCGAGAGGGCCGAGGCGGCGAGGTTGGCGGCGAAGCTGCCGGCGGCCGAGCGATCACGCCCTTCGGCGAAGCGGAGATATTCCTTGATCGCGCGAACGGAGTCGCCCCGGTAGGAGACGATGCGCTGGGTGAGCGCTTCCATCTCATCGTCGAGCGCGTCGTCCGCGACGACCTTGGACACCAGCCCTTGCGCCAGCGCGTCGGCGGCGCCGATCGCCTCCTGGCTCAGCACGAGGTGCGCGACGAGCTTGGCGGGCGTCCTGCCGAGCAATGCGGTCATCACCAGAGTCGGCGGAATCTGGCGCAGCATCTCGGGGATCGAGAAGGCCGCCCCCGCGCCCGCCAGCACCACGTCCGCCGACGCGAGCAGACCGAGCCCATAGCCCTCCGCCCGGCCGCGGACGACGCCGAGCACCGGGACCGGCGCAGCGCTGAGCGCGGTGTAGACGCGGATGGCGGGCTCGGCGAC
>DATCFQ010000369.1:0-6872 GCA_036509495.1 Caulobacteraceae bacterium | reverse complement strand
GTGGCCGAGCCGATCGGCGCCGTGCGGCCCAGGCTCGACGAGACCATCCGGGCTCGCGGTCCCTGAGGCCGCCCGGCGGAATCAACGACGACAAGAACCGAAAGGGGAGGCGGCCATGGCGATGAACATCCGCAGGATTGTCACGGGGGTGAACGGCGAGGGCAAGGCGGTGGTGGTCCAGGACGGTCCCGCCCCCAAGACCGTGTCGCGGCCGGCGATCAGCGTCGAGGGGGCGCTGCTGTGGGTCACCGACGAGACGCCGGTCGACCTGTCACGCTACGACGATCCGACCGACCGCGAGATCGGCGTCGCGCCGCCGGAGGGCGGCTCGATCCTCAGGGTGGTGGATTTCCTGCCCCAGCCGGACGAGATCGACAACCAGGCCTTCCTCGAGGAGATGGGCCTCAGCGCCGATCACGGCGGCGGCCATGCCTTCATGCACCGCACCCGGAGCATCGACTACGCCATCGTGATGAGCGGCGAGATCGACATGCTGCTCGACGAGGGTGAGGTGCACGTCAAGGCCGGCGACATCCTGATCCAGCGCGCCACCAACCATGCCTGGGTCAACCGTTCGGGCAAACCCTGCCGCATCATCTTCGTGCTGATCGACGCCAAGGACTTCCCGCCGGGGGAGGCCCGCGCCTTTCCGCAAGCCGGCTGAGGCGCATCGCAAGCCGCTAACCCCGAGGGAGGGGCGCATGGCCCGCAAGCCACTGATATCGAAATCCGCGGCTACCGCGGCGGCCTGCATCGTCGGCATGATGGTCAGCGTCGTGCCGTTCCACATCGGCACCTTTCCGCTGTTCCTGCAGCCGGTCTCGCACGCATTCGGGTGGGGCCGGGCGGCCTTCGCCGTCTCGCTCAACATCTCGGCGATCCTGGCGGCCCTGGCGGCGCCGTTCGTCGGCCGCGCCGTGGACCGGCTGGGCGCCCGGCGACTGCTGGTCCCGGCCATCATCCTCTATGCCCTGGCGACGATGGCTCAATCGCTGCTCACCCAGTCCAAGCCGCAGTTCTATCTGACTTACGCGGCCCTCGGCTTCACCGAGGCGGTGGCCGGGCCGGTGGCCTTCTCGCACCTGATCTCGTCATGGTTCCAGGAGCGGCGGGGCCTGATGCTGTCGCTGGTGATCGGCGCCGCCCCGGCGGTGTCGCTGATGATCATGGCGCCGACCACCCATTGGCTGATCGCCAGCTTCGGCTGGCGCACCGCCTATCTGGTGCTTGGCCTGATCATCCTGGTGCTCGGCGCACCGGCCATGGCCTTCCTGGTCAAGGATCCCGAGCGCGCCGGGCCGCAAACCGCCGCCGGCCGCGCGGCCGCCGTCGCCGCCCTGCCGGGCAAGAGCTTCGGCCAGGTGGTGACCAGTCTCACCTACTGGGCGATCCTGCTCGCCCTGGTGATCCACTCGCTGGTGGTGGGCGGTGTGCGCGCGCACACCGTGGCCCTGCTGACCGACCGCGGCCTGCCGATCGGCGTCGCCACCCTGGCGGTGTCGCTGTCGGCGATGGCCGGCTTGCTGGGCAACGTCTCGGCAGGGGTGATGCTGGACAGGGTGCAGAGCCCGCGCATCGCCGCGCCCTTCTTCGTCGCCGCCCTGGTCGGACTGCTGCTGCTGCACCATGCCGTCGGCGCGGTCCCGGCGCTGATCGGGGCCTCGATCCTGGGCTTCGGCATCGGGGCGGAGTCGGGGATCGGGCCCTATTTCTTCTCGCGCTACTTCGGCATGCGCTCGTTCGGCGTGGTCTATGGCTGCCTGGTGTCGCTGCTGGCTATCTCCTCGGGCGTGGGGCCCATGCTGCTGGGCATGGCCTTCGACCGCTCCGGCTCCTATGGCCGAGGCCTGGTCATCGCCGAGATCGGCCTGGGCGTCGGCACGGTCCTGATCGCCATCCTCGGCCGCTACGTCTACGCCGCGCGCCGCACGCCGCAGGAGCTCAGCGAAACCAACCCGCCGGAAGGCGCGGCCCAGGCGGAGGCTTGATCCGATGAGACTGGTCCTGTTCGAACGGCCGGGCGCGGCGGAGGTGCGGCCGGGCCTGCTCACCGAACGCGGGGTGGTGGACGTCACTGAGGCCACCGGCGTGGGCTACGCCCCGCAGCTGACCATGACCTCGATCATCGACCGGTTCGAGGATCTGAAACCGGCGCTGGAACGGCTGCAGTCCGAGGGTCCAGCCCTGGCCTTGGGAGCGGTGAGGCTGAGGCCGCCGCTGCCGCGTCCCGGCAAGATCCTCGCCTGCATCGGCAACTATTGGGAGCACGCCCAGCGCGAGACCCGCCCGGTCAACATGTTCATGAAGAACCCCGACGCGGTGGTCGGCCCTGGCGACGTCATCGAGCTGCCGGAGTTCACAGAGCCCTGGATGTTCATGCACGAGGCGGAGCTGGCGCTGGTTATCAGGGGGCCGGCCAAGCGGGTGAAGGCCGAGGACTGGCGCGGCGCGGTGTTCGGCTACACCTGCATGATCGACGTCTCCGCCCGCGGCGACGGCCGCTTCACCTGGCCGTCCGGACCGCCCGCGAGCTGGCTCGGCAAGTCGTTCGACACCTTCGCCCCGATCGGACCCTGCATCGCCACCGCCGACGAGATCGAGGACCCCAACGACCTGCATGTCCGGTTCTGGAACGACGGACAGCTCAGGCACAACTACAGCACCGACGACATGGAGCATCGGGTGGGCGAACTGGTCGCCTTCGCCACCACCGTGATGACCCTGAACTCCGGCGACATCATCTCCTGCGGCACCAACCACGAGGGCCTGGGCGCCCTTCAGGACGGCGAGACGGTGGAGATCGACATCCAGAAGATCGGCCGCATGAGCCTGAGCGTCCGCGATCCCCTGAAGCGGGTCTGGGAACGCGGCGTCTACATGGGCGCCAACTCGACCAACCCCGAAGCGGTGCAGCGCAACCGGCCGGGCGGGGCCTGATCCGTCGTCAGAGCTTGAGCAGGGCGACCGCGTTCTCGCCCAGGATCCTGGCGCGGTCCCGCTCGCTGATCGGCGCGCGATCGAGGAAGGCGCGGCCCTCGGTGTTGGAGGCGAAAGGCCAGTCCACCGAGAACAGGATGCGCTCGGGGCCCATCTCCATCAGGGTGCAGACAAGCGCCGGATCGGACCAGTTGGCGGCGGTGGTGATCCAGAAGTGGTCGTGGAAATAGTCGACCAGCCGGCGCTTCAGATTGGCCCTCTGGGTCAGGATGGAGTCGCAGCGCACGATCGAGAAAGGCAGGGACTCGCCCATGTGGCCGAGGATCAGCTTCAGCCGGGGGCATTCGTCCAGCAGGCCGCAGATCATCAGCCGCAGCGCCTGGGTGGCGCTCTCGACGGTGTAGGACCAGCCGGGGCCGATCAGGGCGGGAAAGCCCTGGTAATAGGCCTCAGCCACCGCCTTGGGCGGCGCATCGGGATGGATGTAGATCGGCACGTCCAGGGCCTCGGCGGTCTGGAACACAGGCCAGAACCGGCGGTCGTCCAGCGGCGTGCCCGCCGCCATGCCGTGCAGCATGGCCCCCTTCAGGCCCAGCGTCTTCACCGCCCGCTCCAGCTCCGCGCAGGCTTCCTGCGGCGCGGTCATGGGCAGGGAGGCGAAGCCGGCGAAGCGCTCCGGCCGGGCCGCCACGGTGTCGCTGATCAGCTGGTTGGTGCGCCGGGCCATATCGACGGCCTCCGGTGCGGGCAGGTTCTGCGGACCGCTGGGGAAGTGGGACAGCACCTGCAGGTCTATGCCGGCCTCGTCCATCGCCCTCAGCCGCCCTTCGCCGAGATCGAGCAGGCGTTCGCCGATGGGCTGCAGCGGCATCCCGGCCAGCAGTTCGGGATGAGAGAAGTGCTCCTCGAGCACGACGACCTTGGAGGCCATGCCTGTTTGTCCTGTCGTTGCGATTTGCATCGATCAAGTTGGTATTGTCAGAGGCGCCCGGCAAGTCAGGAAATTCGGCGGCCGGACGGCCAATCGCGCGCAACGCCGCGGAATTCCCCCCTGGGGCGGCAAGGGGTGCGACATTACAGCCCGGGGTTCTCCCGGTAGTTGATCAGGCTTTACCGCAGGCCGTTGGCGTAAATTATGCAAACATCGGGGTTTTGTAGTTTCGGGCGGGGATCGAGATGTATTTTGCCGAGCGTACGGGGGCGGCGCGACGCGCTGACCGCCTGTCCCAGCTGGCCGCAGCACTTGACCAGCTCAACGCCAGGATCCGGATCGAGAGCGGCGATGTCGCCATCGCCCTGGCCCTGCGATCCCGGTTCGGCCCCTCCTTGCCCAGCATCCAGGCCACTCAGCGGGCGATCACCGCCCAGATGGGACGCGGCGTTCATTCGCCCGAGGCCCTGGCGCGGCTGCACGCCGCCCTGGGCGAGCTCTCGGGGGCGCTGACCTATCCGCTCGCCGCGAACATCGACGCCGCGCCGTCCCGTCCCACCCTGCGCCGCGCGGAGCAACGCGCCGATCGGCTGAACGCCTCGGCCCGCGACATGCTGGGGGCCATCGCCAAGGCCATGGCCGTCGGCGCCGCCGCGACCGCGCTCTATGCCTCGCCCGCGGCGGCCATCACCTGCTCGGGGGCCCCGAGCATCGTCTGCACCGGCGACCTCAGCGCGGGCGAGCTGCTCTTCACCTCCCCGCCCGCCAACTCCGTCACCATCAAGGACCTGACCAAGGACATCACGCCGCCGACGGGCGAATTCGCGGTGGCGTTTGGGGCCCAGGGCGGCGACGGCGGGGACGGCCCCATCTTCACCAGCGGCGACAACGGCGATCCCGGCGACAGCATCAGCCTCACGGTCACCGATCCGACCTACAAGATCGTCACCGAGAACCAGCTCGCCATCATCTTCGCCAGCACCGGCGGCGATGGCGGCAACGGCGGCGGGGCGATCGTCGGCCACGGCGGCGGCAATGGCGGCGACGGCGGCAATGGCGGCGCGATCATCGGCGAGATCGCCATCGACATCTCGACCACGGGCGACAAGGCCTACGGCATCGTGGCGATCAGCAACGGCGGCGGCGGCGGAACCGGCGGCGACTTCCTGCTCGGCAAGGCCGCGGCGGGCAATGGCGGGCGGGGCGGCGCTGGCGGCTCGGTCGGCCTCGACTTCGGCCCCAATTCGATCGTCACCGACGGCAAGGGCGCCGACGGCATCTATGCGGCCAGCCTGGGCGGGCCTGGGGGCCATCCGGGATCCTGCGATGTCGCCATCTGCGGAACCAGCGGCGGCGGCGACAGCGCGGTCGGCGGCGAGGTGACGGTGACCACCACGGTGGCGTCCTTGATCCACACCAAGGGCGGCTTCTCCGACGGCATCTACGCCTCCAGCGTCGGCGGATTCGGCGGCGACGGGTCCACCTCCTATTTCTCGCTCGGCTTCGCCTCCAACGGCGGCAGCGCCGGCGACGGCGGCCAGGTGGGCGTCGAGAATCGGGGGACCATCCAGACCGACTCCGGCGTGTCGGACGCCATCTTCGCCCAGTCGATCGGCGGCGGCGGCGGCAACGGCGGGGCCAGCGCCCTCAGCATCGTCGCCCTCGGCGGCGGCGGCGCCCAGGGCGGCAACGGCGGCGAGGTGGAGGTGATCAACGACGCCGCCGGCCATATCACCACCCTCGGGCAGTATTCGCGGGGCATCTTCACCCAGTCGGTGGGCGGCGGCGGCGGCGCCGGCGGCGCGGCCATCGGCCTGGTCTCGGTGGGCGGCAACGGCAGCGGGACCTCCGACGGCGGTTTCGTCGACGTCGAGAACCACGGCTCGATCGTCACCAAGGGCGCCTTCTCGCAGGACATCTTCGCCCAGTCGATCGGCGGCGGCGGCGGCGACGGCGGCATCGCCGGAGGCCTGGTGTCGATCGGCGGCTCGGGCGGCGGCGGCGGCAACGGCGGCAAGGTCGAGATCGTCAACAAGGGCGCGGCCATCACCATGGCCGATCAATCCTTCGCCATCCTCGGCATGTCGATCGGCGGCGGCGGCGGCAACGGCGGCATCGCCGGCGGCGGCCTGGTCACCATCGGCGGCAAGGGCGGCGACGGCGGCGACGGCGGCGACGTGTCGATCACCAACGACGGCGAGGTGCACACCGCCGGCTACCACTCCAAGGGCATCATGGCCCAGTCGGTCGGCGGCGGCGGCGGCGACGGCGGCGACGCGGCCGGCGCCTACGCCTTCATCAACGTCTCCGTCGGCGGGGCCGGCGGCAAGGGCGGCGCCGGCGGGGCGGTGACGATCACCGCCGGCTCCGCCAGCGACATCCTCACCGTGGGCTCACGCTCGGATGGCATCACCGCCCAGTCCGTCGGCGGCGGCGGGGGCGAAGGCGGCTATGGCGCGAGCGGCGCAGCCGGCGCTTTCGGCGCGATCAGCGTCGGCGTCGGCGGCACCGGCGGCGAGGGCGGCAAGGGCGGAACGGTCGACGTGACCACCGACGGCTCGATCGTCACCGAGGGGATCAATTCCCGCGGCATCTTCGCCCAGTCAGTGGGCGGCGGCGGTGGCGACGGCGGCTTCGCGGTCGCGGCCGCCGCCGCGGGCGGTCCGGTGGCGGTGAGCGGTGCGGTCGCGGTGGGCGGCTCCGGCGGCGTCGGCGGCGCCTCCTCCGAGGTGACCGTCGACAACATGGCCGACATCTCCACCTCCGGCGACCGCTCCACGGCCATCTACGCCCAGAGCGTGGGCGGCGGCGGCGGCGCCGGCGGCTGGTCGGGCGCGATCGGGGGCGCCGGCGGCGCGGTGGCCGGCGCCATCTCGGTTTCGGTCGGCGGCTTCGGCAAGGGCGGCGGCGACGGCGCCGCCGTCACCATCGGAAACACCGGCGATATCCATACGGTCGGCGTGGACTCCTTCGGCATCTTCGCCCAGTCGGTCGGCGGCGGCGG
>DATCFQ010000368.1:0-6936 GCA_036509495.1 Caulobacteraceae bacterium | reverse complement strand
GAGGCGGCTGGAGAACTAAACCCCACCGACGCCGCCCAAAGATTCGAGCGGGCGATGGGGAAGATCGCGCCTCCGAAGACTAAGCCAGCCGGCGACTAGCTGGGCGTTCAGGCTCGGAAGAAGCCCTTCCTTCGGGCCCATGCCCGCCAGCTGTCGGCCGGTGGCTCTGGCTCATCCGCCACGGTGGGTGCGGCCTTGTTCTCTTCGCCATGTCCCATCGCAGCGGCGAGGCGATTCGCGAACAGGGTCACGTCCAAGAAGTAGTTCGGGTAGGCCGCCTTCAGTTCGGATACCCGATCCACTTCGACCAGCACCGAGTCTTCATCCGGCTTCTTGATTTCGTTGTCATAGTAGCTGACGGGGCCGTGGCGGGAGAAATAGCCGCGATCAATCGATACCGTCATGTGCTTTCGGTCGAACTTGATCAGGAAGAACTGGTTGGCGCCGCCTCCGAACACGGAGGCGTTGTTGATCGCGGCCTTGTAGCGCTGAAGCTTGTCTAGGGCCCGCAACTTGCCGTCCAGGTCGCACAATTCCTCCCTGCGCAGGGCGGGATTGTCGTCAACGCCAGGGACTGGCGGCGCCCCTTCTTCGGCGGCCAGCGCGCCAGACATCAGCGTGAACAGGCGAAGCCAATCGCCATCGCCCTGGCCACCCTTAAGGTCTTCCTTTCGCACTAGCCCGACGGCCTCGACGGCGGTCGCCCAGGCATGTTGCAGTTGGCTTCGGACCTGGATCTCAACCTTATAACGGCTCAAGTCCCCGACTTCCTCGCCGGGCTTCAGCTTCGCGCGAAGGTGATAGCTTCGATAGCCCGACGCCCGGGGCTTGGCGATGTAGTCGTCTTCCCGGTGAACATCGAAACACAGGCGATTTGCCAAGCACGCATCGCGGAATTGTGCGGCCTCCGCCATTGTCGGCGCGATTATCCGGCATCCGGCGATGTCTTGGATTTCGAACAGCGTGAGCGGCGTGTTTCGCAGCTTCTTCCGGATCGAAGGCATGCGCTTCAGACGGGCGGCCGTCTGCCCGACAGGCATCCTGCGGTTCCTGGCCATCGCCGCCAGGGCGGTCCGAACGCGGCGCATCGGCTCGATGTGCTGAGTGCGCCAGTGATTGGCCACGCCGAAGGCTGGCGGAGCGTGGTCAGGATAGGGGTAGCCGAACTCCTCTCGGAGCACTTCGCCACTTCGGACCACTTCGGATTTCGAATGCGACGGCACGTCGAAGACCAGCGCTTCATACTGCCGACCAATTTCGGCGAGCGCGCTCATCTAGCATGCTCCGCTGATTCTGGGTACGCGAAGTATAACACCGCCCGACCGTTGCTCCGAGAACGAAACCGCAACAAGATGCGGCGATGGAGATCGAACTCACCCTCGTCGAGGTGTCGCGGCCGCAGACCACGCTGGCGGTCACCCGCGGGGCGGCGCGGCTGTTGATGGCAATGGGGTTCGCGCCGCTGCTGGAGGTCGGGCTGCCGAACGGGCGGCGGGCCGACATCATGGCCCTGTCGCCCAGGGGCCGCATCGCCATCTGCGAGGTGAAGTCGGGGCTGGAGGACTATCGCTCCGACCGCAAATGGGGCGAGTACCTGCCGTTTTGCGACCACTTCTATTTCGCCGTGGCCCCGGAGTTCCCGCAAGCCATCCTGCCGGAGGGGCCGGGCCTGATCGTCGCCGACGGCTTCGGCGGGGCGGTGATCCTCGATCCGCCTGAGGCGCCGCTGGCCCCGGCGCGGCGCAAGGCCTTGACAATCGCCTTCGCCCGGCTGGCGGCCCTGCGCGCCACAGTGGCCTGAGCCGCTTTCCCTGGCGACCGCGCCGCCCTAGAAGCGCGCATGGCCGCCACCTGCCGTCTCTATCTGATCACCCCGCCCCGGATCGACGATGCCGCCGCCTTCGCTCGTGAGCTGGAACTGGCGCTCGGCGCCGGCGACGTGGCGGCGCTGCAGATCCGGCTGAAGGACGTCCCCGACGGCGTCATCGAGACGGTGACCGAACTGGTGAGGCCGCTCTGCCAGGGGAGGGGCGTGGCGGTGATCATGAACGACCGGCCCGATCTCGCCGCCCGGCTGGGCTGCGACGGCGTTCACGTCGGCCAAGGCGATGCGTCCTATGCCGAGGCGCGGCGGGTGGTGGGGGCCGGCGGCATGGTCGGGGTCACCTGCCACGACAGCCGTCACCTGGCCATGGAGGCGTCCGAGGCCGGCGCCGACTATGTCGCCTTCGGAGCGGTGTTCCCGACCGCGACCAAGAACGCCTCGACCCGCGTGGAGCTGGAGATCTTCACCATCTGGCAGGAGATGATGCAGACACCCTGCGTCGCCATCGGCGGGATCACCGCCGAAACTGTCGCCGAGGTCGCCGCCGCCGGGGCCGATTTCGCCGCCGTCTGCGCCGGAGTCTGGAGCCATCCGGAGGGCCCGGCGGCGGCAGTGGCCGCCCTGAACGCCGGGATCGCCAAGGGCCTCGCCCGGCGCGGCTGAGGCGGTCCCGGGGCCGGCGCGCGGCGGAACTGCCTGAAACGGCTGGCGTTCAAGCCACGACTTAGCCGTTCAAGGAGATCCCCATGCTGAAGTGGGCGCTCATCTTTCTGGTCATCGCGCTGATCGCCGGCGCGCTCGGCTTCACCGGCGTCGCGGGCGCGGCGATCGGCATCGCCAAGATCCTGTTCTTCCTGTTCCTGGTGCTGTTCGTGGCCTTCATGCTGCTCGGCGCCACGGTCTTCAAGAAGATCACCGACAAGTCATAGGCCGTCCCCGGCCGCGAGGCCGGAAGGCATTCAACGCGGAGTCCGCGGAGGAGGTGCAGAGATCGCGGAGCGGCCATGCCCTTTGCGCCCTCCGCGTCTTCTCTGCGGCCTCTGCGTTGAAATCTGCTGAGGCTGGGACGCCAACACCAGGACCACGCCGGCGGCGATCAGAAGAACAAAAATGGAACCGCAGGCGGCGCGGGCGGGGTGCGCGACTCGCGGCCAGCGCCTATGTTCGTCGCGTGAGCCTCACCGACGTCCCCGAGCCCGAAACCGCCGCCCCGCCTGACGGCAACGCCAAGGCCTACAGCGTCTCCGAGTTGGCCTTCGCCCTGAAGCGCACCCTGGAGACCGCCTATGGATTCGTGCGGCTGAGGGGCGAGCTGTCCAAGGTCACCTTCCACTCCAACGGCCACGTCTATCTGTCGATCAAGGACGAGAAGGCCTGCATCGACGGGGTGGTCTGGAAGGGCTCCGTCCGCGCCCTGGGGGTCCGGCCCGAACAGGGTATGGAGGTGATCGTCACCGGCAAGGTGACCACCTATCCAGCCGGCTCGCGCTACCAGATCGTCATCGAGAGCATGGAGCCGGCCGGCGTCGGCGCCCTTCTGGCCCAGCTCGAGAAGCTGAAGGCCAGGCTGCAGGACGAAGGCCTGTTCGATCCCGCCCGCAAGCGGCCGCTGCCCTCAATGCCCCAGGTGGTGGGGGTGATCACCAGCCCCACCGGCGCGGTCATCCGCGACATCCTGCACCGCATCCGCGACCGCTGGCCCTGCAGGGTGGTGGTCTGGCCGGTGGTGGTCCAGGGCGAGCAGGCCGCCGCCCAGGTGATCGCCGCCATCGAAGGCTTCAATGGGCTTGGCGAAGACGGACCCATCCCGCGGCCCGACATCCTGATCGTCGCCCGCGGCGGCGGCTCGGTGGAGGACCTCTGGCCGTTCAACGACGAGGCCCTGGCCCGCACCGCGGCGTCCAGCGCCATTCCGCTGATCTCGGCGGTGGGCCACGAGACCGACACCACCCTGATCGACTACGTCTCCGACCGGCGCGCCCCGACCCCCACCGCCGCCGCCGAAATGGCCACCCCGGTGCTGGCCGAGCTGAAGGCCCTGACCGCCGATCTCCAGAGGCGGCTGGTCCGCTCCGCCGGCCGCGTCCTGGAGGAGCGGCGCACCCGGCTCACCTCCGCCAGCCGTGGCCTGCCGCGCCCGGCCGACCTCTTGGCCCTGGCCAGCCAGCGCTTCGACCATGCGTCCAGCCGGCTGGGCGCCGGGCTGGAGCGCAATGTCGCCGTCCATCGCGTGGCGCTCGTGCATATCGCCGGGCGGCTGTCGCCGGGCCTGCTGGATCGGCCGCGCCGGCTCAGGGCCGAGCGGGTGACGGAGGTCTCGGGGCGGCTGCGGCCCGCGCTGGACCGTTTCACCAGGCGCGCCGCCGAGCGTCTGGAGAACCTCGACAAGCTGCGCGTGTCGTTCAATCCCGACGGCCCCCTGAAGCGCGGCTTCGCCCGCGTGCATCACGCCGATGGGACATTGGCGCGTTCGGGCGCGGCGCTGGCGTCGGGCGAACTGGTCAGCCTGGTTTTCTCGGACGTCGCCCGCACAGCGACGGTGGACGGCGGGCCCCCTCCACCGCCCCCGATCAAGTCGGGGGCGGTCCCCCTCCCCCAGCGGGGAAGGACCCAGGCCAGCGCTGGCCCGGATCTTCCCCCCTTGGGGGAAGTCCCCGCGAAGCGGGGGAAGGGGGCTCGCCCCGCCGTTCCTGGCCAAGGGGACCTGTTCTAGCCGCGCCGAATTGCTAGATTGGCTCCATGAACGTGCATGATCGCGATCTCGGCGACGCCGCCGTGCTGCATTATGGCGACGGCGACTACGCCGTGCTGAAGCCCGGCCGTTACGTGCTCTGCGCCGTGACCGGGGCCAAGATCCCGCTGCCGGCGCTGCGCTATTGGAGCCCGGTACTGCAGGAGGCCTACGCCGGCCCCAAGGAGGCCACCCAGCGCTGGCTGGAGACCCAGGGCCAGGCCAGGACTTGAACCGCCGGGCCCTGATCCTCGCCGGCGCCGCCACGGCCTTCGCGCCGCGGGCGCTGGCCGCTCCGCCGGGGCTCCAGCTTCAGGGCCGTTTCCAGCAGGGCGGCTTCGCCATCGGCCGCACCGCGCCCCGCGCCCGGGTCATGCTCGAAGGCGAGGACATGGGCGCAGCCTCGGCCGAGGGCCTGTTCGTGGTCGGCTTCGACCGCGATGGGCCGCCGCTGGCGGAGATCCGCGTCGTCACGCCGGACGGCGAGGCCGTGCACAAGGCCGAGATCGCCCGGGGCGTCTTCGACATCCAGCGGATCAACGGCCTGCCTGAAGACCAGGTCTCGCCGTCCAATCCGGTGCTGCTGCAGCGGCTGCAGGCCGAGGCGGCGCGCAAGGCGGCGGGCTTCGCCAGCCGGGCCGATCTCGACGACTTCAGGGACGGTTTCGCCCTGCCGGTGCACGGCTACCGGCTGGCGGCCCGCTTCGGCGGCCAGAGGATCCTGAACGGCGAGCCCAAGCGGCCGCACTATGGCGACGACCTCGCCGCGCCGGTCGGCACGCCGGTGACCGCCCCGGCGGCGGGCGTGGTGTCCTTCGCGGAGACCGGCCTGCACTACGAAGGCGGGCTGATCATGATCGATCACGGCCAGGGCCTGATCAGCTGCTACCTGCACCTCTCGCGCGTGGGGGTCAGCCACGGCCAGGCGGTCCGCCGGGGTGAATTGATCGGCGCGGTGGGCAAGGAAGGCCGGGCGACCGGACCGCATCTCTGCTGGCGGCTGAAGTGGCGCGGCCGCAATCTCGACCCCATGCTGCTGGTCGGAGCCCAGGCCCCCGCCTAGCCGGCACATTGCAAGATGGTTGCTCGCGGGTTTCGACTTCGCTGCGCTGGTTGCATTTCATTAGGGGGTTTGAGTGTTTCCTGCCGTGGAATCGGTGCACGATTCTGTCCGGACAGTCCTCCGCAGGGCCTTTGCATGACCACGCCATTGTCGGCCGTACGGGTGCTGCTCGTCGACGACAACCCGCATATGCGCTCGATCGTCGCCACCCTGCTCGCCGGGGTTGGGGTGCAGCATCTGCGCGAGTGCTGCGACGGCGCCGAGGCGCTGAGCTCGCTGCGCCAGTGGCCGGCGGACATGGCCATCGTCGACTTCCAGATGTCGCCGATCGACGGGGTGGAATTCACCCGCCTGGTGCGCAACGCCGCCGACAGTCCCAACCCGTTCCTGCCGATCATCATGCTGACCGGCCATGCCGCCCGCGCGCGGGTCGAGGAGGCGCGCGACGCCGGCGTCACGGAGTTCGTGGTCAAGCCGGTGACCGCCCGGGCGGTGCTGGACCGCATCAACGCCGTGATCCTGCGGCCCCGGTCGTTCGTGCGTGCGGGCGAATACTTCGGCCCAGACCGCCGCCGGCGCCAGGATCCGGAGTACATGGGCCCCTGGCGGCGCAAGGGCGACGACGTCATCTCCGCGGCCAAGGCCGCCGCCAAGGGCTGAGCCTCAGGCTTCCGAAGCCGCCTTGCCATAGAGCTCCACCGGCCAGCGCCGGTGCGCCCATAGCCACTCGGCCGGCCGGGCGCGGATGCAGCTTTCGATGAAGGCGTTGATGCTGGCGACCGCCGCCTGCAGGTCGGCGGCCTGGTCGCCTGAGTTCTGCAGCGCGATCGGCTCGTGGATGGTGACCAGGAAACGCGCGCCGCGGGTGCGCGCCACCGACATGGGAAATAGCCGCCGGCCGTACTTCAGCGCCAGCCGCGCGGGGCCCGGCGCCGAGCGCACCGGCCGGCCGAAGAAGGGGGCCTCGACGCCCGAACTGTCGCGCTGGTCGGCCAGCAGGGCCACCGCCCCACCCTTGCCGAGAGCCGAGATCAGGCCGCGCGCGCCATCCCCCTTGGCGGCGAACAGCTGCACCCCGTAGCGCCGGCGGCTCTCGGTGATGCGCGCGTCCATATAGGGGTTGTTGGCCGGCCGGTAGCTGACCCGGCAGTCGAGTCCCGAGTGGACGATGACGGCCATCATCGTCTCCCAGTTGGACAGGTGCCCCGACACCAGCACCGCCGGCGTCTTGCGGCCGATCAGGCCGGTCAGCCGCTCCAGGCCGACAACCTCGACCCGGCCGCTGGCCGGGGTGATGCGGTCCATCAGGGGGAACTC
>DATCFQ010000367.1:0-2402 GCA_036509495.1 Caulobacteraceae bacterium | reverse complement strand
CCGCGAGCGCCTGATCGCCGACGGCAAGACCCCCAAGATGGCTATCATCGCCGTCGCACGCCGCATGCTCGGCATCATCCTGGCCATGTTGCGCAACGGCCAGGAATGGAATCCCGCCCTCGCCTGAACAACACAGTTGCGCATCCGTCAGCTTCGGCGACACCTTCTCCCGCAAGGGGAGAAGGTCAAATAGCGCCGCCCTCCTCTCTGGGAGGGTGCTACCGCGTCGCCGGGTCCCAATGCTCGTCGGCCTTGCCGTCGACGAAGCGCCAGTTGTCGAACCACGTGGTGGTGTAGGTCTGCTTCGGGTCCTTGGGGTCCTTCAGCGTCCGCGGCGTGATGACCGTCACATAGTCGCCCTCGGCGAGCACCGCGACGACCTTGTTGGTCATCTTCGCAGGGCAGGCCTTCGGCTTCACCTTCAGCACCTGGGTGAAGAAATAGACCACCCCGTCCAGGCCCGATTTCGCCTGGGGATTATGCTGGTGATAGGCCTTGGTCAGCCACTCGCCGGCCCGGCTCCACTCGCCGCATTCGAGCAGTTCCTTCTCGATGTGGTAGGCGGCCTGCTTGTTGCGATCCAGCTTGGGGTTCTTGCTGTGGAACAGGGCCTCGGGGTTGGCGACCCCGACCACCGCCTCCTGGGCTTGGGCCATGGGGCCGGCGAGCAGGCTGGCGGCCAGGGCGGCCATCAGCGGGATACGGATGTTCATGAGCGTTTCCTCTCTCTCTTCTTGTTTTCAGACCAGGGCTGGCCCCGCCAGGGCCGCCTTCACACGATCGGGCGTCAGGGGATACTGGCTCATCCGTCGGCCGGTGGCGTCGAAAAAGGCGTTGGCGATGGCCCCGGCCGCCGCCGCCATGGTTTCCTCGCCGGCGCCCTGCGACGGCTCGTTCAGTCGCTGGACGATCACCGGCGTGACCTCGGGGCAGTCCTCGAAGCGGATCACAGGATAGCTCGACCAGTCCAGGCTGGTGACGCCGTGCTGGTCGAAGGTCACCTCCTCGAACAGCATGCGGCTCGAGGTCTGCACCAGCTGGCCCATGATCTGGGCCTCGACGTTGCCGGGGTTGACCACCAGGCCGGAGTCGATGGCGCCGTAGAGATGCTTGATCCGTACACGGCCGGTCGTCTTGTCGACCTCGATGTCCGCTACTGCCGCCCCCCAGGACTGAAGGTGGGTGCCAAGCCCAATGCCGCGGCCGCTCACCACCTGGGCGTCCGAGAGGCTCCCGGCTGCGCGACGGGGCGACCAGTTCGCCGCCTTGGCCGCCGCGTCGAGCACCCCCAGCCAGCGCTCGTTGGCGATGTTCAGCCGGCGGAATTCATAGGGGTCCTTGCCCAGCTTGTAGGCTAGCTGGTCGACGGCTTGCTCCGAGGTGAAGGAAAAGGAGAGGTCGAGGGGCGAACGCAGCCAGGCGCCCCTGAGATAGGCCGGGCCCGGAACGTGGTGGTTCACCAGCTTCAGGTTCGGAATGGCGTATTGTCCGCCGCAGGTCCCGGTCGCCACCTGCTGGGAAGGGAAGGTCGGCCATTCGGCGGCCGCCGTTCCCATGGCCAGCTGCTGGGAGGCCTCGACCTGGCTCCAGTTGTGCTGCCAACCGTCATATTCGTAGGCGGTGATCTTGCCATCGGGGCCGGCCGCTACCCGCACTTCGCCCAGGTGCGCCGGGCCATAGGTGTCCCAGCCGTGCTCGTCCCAGCGCATGAACTGCAGCCGCACCGGCCGCCCGGCGAGCTGGGAGGTGATCGCCGCCGCCTGCGCTGCGTCGTCGTAGCAGCTGTGGCCATAGGTGCCCGAGGCGTCGCGGAACCGCACGCTGACCTTGGCCTCGGCCAAGCCGAGGATGGGCGCAAGTTCGCGGCGGAGGTTGTAGATGTCCTGGCTGGTGCAGATCACCAGCGCCCGATCCGGACGCACGTCGGCCAGGGCGCAGTTGGGCGCGAAGGTTGCGTGGGACTGGTAGGGCCCGCGGCAGCTCATGGCGACGCTCTGGGCCGCGCTGGCGAAGGCCGCGGCGGCGTCGCCGCGCTGCAGCACCACCGTGTCGGTGGTCGGCCCCGCGCGCATCTGATCATGGAGCCGGTCCTGGGCCGGCAGGGTCGGGGCCTCGTCCCAAACCACCTTGAGCTGGCGGGCCGCCTTGACCGCGTCCCACTCGCGCTCGGCCACGACGGCCAGGAAGTCGCCCCGCCGCACCACCCGCGCTCCGGGGATGGAGGCGATCGAGGCCTCGTCGATGCTGATCATCCTGGCGCCGGCGCCATAGGCTCGCTGGCCCCGCGGCCGCACCACGCGGGCGTGCAGCATGCCGGGCAGCCGCTCGTGCTGGATATAGGCGTAGCGCCCGGCGATCTTGTCCGGCAGGTCCTGGCGGGGCGCCGGCTGGCCGACCAGCCG
>DATCFQ010000366.1:0-2918 GCA_036509495.1 Caulobacteraceae bacterium | reverse complement strand
TCGCCGGCTGGCGCCCGCGGGCGTGCGGATCGCGCTGACCGCGCTTCGCCGGTTCAAGGCGGTGCTGGATGCGGTCAAGCCGACCGAGGTCTTCGTCGTCGCCACCGCCGCCGTTCGCGAGGCCGCCGACGGGCCGGACTTCATCCGCCAACTGAAGGCCGAGGCCGGGCTGAAGGTGCGGGTGCTGTCCGGCGAGGAGGAGGCGCGCTACGCCGCTCTGGGCGTGCTGGCCGGACAACCCGACGCCAGCGGCGTGGTCGGCGACATGGGCGGCTCCAGCCTGGAACTGACCCTGGTCGAGGCCGGTAAGCCCGGCGCGGGCGTCAGCCTGCCGCTGGGCGCCTTCGCCCTGCGCGGCCCCGACGGCTTCGACCTGAACCGCGCGCGCGCCAGGACGGCCAGGGTGCTGGAGGGCGTCAGCAACGGCTTCGCCGCCCAGACCCTCTATGCGGTCGGCGGCGGCTGGCGGAACCTGGCGCTATTGCAGATGCAGCTGGCCGGCTATCCGCTGGAGATCGTGCATCAGTACGAGATCAGCGCCGAGGATGCGCTCACCGCCGCCCGCTTCATCGCGCGCCAGTCCAAAGGCTCGCTGGAGCGGATCGAAGGCGTGTCCAAGCGCCGGCTCGACACCATCCCCTACGCCGCCGTGGTGCTGGAGGGCATGATCGAGCGGCTGGGCCTGCGCCACATCTCGGTCTCAGCCTACGGTCTGCGCGAGGGGCTCTTGCTCGACGCCATGCCGGCGCGGGTGCGGGCGCTCGATCCCCTGGTCGAGGGCTGCGCGGCGCTAGGCGCGCGCCAGGGGCTGAGCGAAGACCTGGGGCCGGCGCTGGATGCCTGGCTGGGCCCGGCCTTCGCGGCGCTCGATCCGGTCTTTCCCGGCCGCGAACCCACCCTGATCGCCGCCGCCTGCCGGCTGGCCGACCTGGGCGCGCGGCTGCACCCCGACCACCGCGCCGACCTGGTGTTCGAACAGGTGCTGCGCGCCCCGATCGCCGGCATGACTCATGCCGAGCGGGGCTTCCTGGCCGCAGCCCTGTTCGCCCGCCACACCGCCTCGTCCAATCCGCCGGAACCGCGGATCATGAGCCGGATTCTCACGGATGAACGCCACGCCCGGGCGCTGGCGCTGGGCGCGGCCATGCGGCTGGGCTGCGATCTGTCGGGCCGCAGCGCCGAGCTGCTGCAACGCTCGACCCTGTCCATCGCCGGAGGCGCCGTCAGCCTCACCGCCGACGAACGCTGGGCCGACATGCTGCTCGGCGACCAGACCGCCAAACGCGCCAGCCAACTGGCCGACCGGCTGGAACTGGGCCTGAAACTAGGCCGCTGACCCAGACTCTCCCGCGAGGGGACCTTTGCAATAGTCCGCGCTTGTGATTCAATGTGTTGAATCGCAGAGGTGCGAAGATGACCCATAGACGATACGACCAGCTGAGCCTCTTGGATCAGTTTATAGACCCAGGAAGGTCGAAGAGTGATCGGTTCTTCCAGTCCATTGATCATAGCGTGGACTGGGAACCGATCGAGGAAGAGCTGAGCGTCATCCACGGCTCGCGCATGGGGCGACCCGGCATCACGCCGCTGTTGCTGTTCAAGGTCTTGCTGATCCAGCGCTTCTACAATCTGGGCGACGAAGCCGCCGAGGACGCCCTCAACGATCGCAAGTCTTTCGCCCGCTTCGTCGGCCTGCCGCTCGACGAGCCCGCCCCCGACCACTCGTCCATCAGCCGCTTCCGCTCCGAACTCGTCCGCCGCGGCCTCATGGACAAGCTCATCGCCAGCCTGACAGGCCAGATCCAAGCCAAGGGCCTCATCCTCAAGCAGGGCACGCTGATGGACGCCAGCTTCATCACCAGCGCCGCCCATCCGCCGAGCGCGCCGCGCAAGCCCAAGGACAAGCCCAGCCCCGCCGAGGCCGCCGCCCAGCCGGCGTCCGAGACGCCCGCGGCGCCCGATGCGGTCGCCGAGGACCAAGACCCCTTCACGGCCGGCAAGCGCTCCCGCGTCGATCCCGACGCCCGCTGGGCCAAGAAGGGACACAAGGCCTACTTCGGCTACAAGCTCCACATCGCCATCGACGACGAGCACCGCATCGTCCGTACCCACAGGCTCACCCCGGCCAACGTCAACGATTGCGAGGTCGGGCCCGACCTGGTCCAGCCCGACGGCGGCGCCCATTACGCCGACAAGGGCTATCCCAGCCAGCCCTTGCGCGACAAGCTGGCCGCCCATCGCCTGGCGGACGGGATCATGCAGCTCGGGACCAAGCATTATCCGCTCAGCCCGGCCTCGCGCCGGCGCAACCGGCTGCTGGCTGGGGTGAGATCGAAGGTCGAGGGGGTGTTCGCCGAGACCAAGTGCAGACTTGGGCTGCTGCGCGCCCGCTATATGGGCCTGGACAAGGTCCAGTTCGAGTGCGACCTCGTCGTCTTCGCCTTCAACCTCAAGTCCATGGCCCTGGCGCTCGCCAAAACCTGAGTCGAGCGCCAAATCAGAGCCCAAGATCCCCCGCTGGGCAACTCTGCCGGGGCTGCAAACAACCGCACGCGCCTCTCCAAACCTTCGACCATGCCTCCACATCTGCGCTAGACGACGACGAAAGACATCTTCAAAGGTCCCCTCGCGGGAGAAGGGCGAGACCATAGCTCCGGACGTCGCTTGTCAGTCGCCGCTGCATCACGCTCACGCAGCTATATCCTCTGTTTTGATGCGAGCGCCGATCAGGCTACTTTCGAAGCCTTGGCCGCAGCGGGTCAGTGCTACACCACAGGTCGGTCGGCCGCGAAGTCGGTGAGGATGCGCGCGAAGTCGCGCGGCGCCTCGATCGAGGGGATGTGGCCGATGCCCGGCAGCACCACGAGTTGCGAGCCGGGGATCGCGGCGGCGGCGGCGCGGCCGTAGCGGACCGGCAC
>DATCFQ010000365.1:0-8992 GCA_036509495.1 Caulobacteraceae bacterium | reverse complement strand
CTCGGAAAATAGAACACATTATCCCCGGCGCTTCGAACGACCTCGTCGATCGCGACGCGAAGAACGGCCTTCGACACCGAGCTGGCCGTGAGGCAGGACACGGGTCGGAACGTCGCCAGCAAAGGCACCGGAGACAGGGTGAAGATGATCTTGGCGTTCGGCCTGGCCGAGGAGATCAGTCGAATGATTTCCTTCAGATTCGACTTGTTCTCATGGACCGTAGATAGCCGGAATCCGTGGCGTTCGGGGTCGAACATCTCGGCTGGAATTGCCCGCCAGAATGCCTCGCCGCTCACCTTGTCATACCAGATCTCGGACAGGCCGAGCGTGATGATGAAAACTTCCGTCTTCTCGATCATGCTTCGCGTGACGTCCCTGACTTCAGGATCGAGGGAGGCGATCTCCTTGTTGGGCCCGAACCACAGGCGCTCAGGGAATTCGCGGACGCCCAGGCCCCATTCGATCTGCTGGCGGATGGCGAAGGTGTTCACCATGCCTTCGCCGAACCTGACGATATGGGCTTGCAGGCCGAGATCGCGCCCCTGAACGTTGAAGCCGTGCTGCAACAGATAGTCCGTGACGTGGTGCGCGAAGCAGCTTCCGAACGAGGTGATGGCCGTGTCCCTCGTTATGAAGGGCGAGGGCGGCAGCCAACCTTGGAGGATGTACTCCTCGAGTCCGCCCGGGGCCGCCAGGGCCGCCTTGGTCGGAATGAAGTTGATATTGTCTCCCCGGTACCAGGAACCGTGGAACTTCAACGCCTTACCGCCCTGGTCGACCACAAGAGCGGGAAGTTCGGTCATCGGAGGTCCCAATCTTCTCCGGCGAGCGCCGTCTTAGCCGAACATCCCGGCGACGCTACCACGCGTGCGGCGCCCATGCGGCCGGTTCGGCGAGATGGCGCCGGCTGCAGGGTTCGAACCCGCGACCTTCGCTTTACAAAAGCGCTGCTCTACCAACTGAGCTAAGCCGGCTTCCGTCCCTTCGCGCCGCCTTCGATGGCACGGCTTGCCGGGCCCGGCAAGCCGGGCGGGCGCCGCCGCCGGGCAGGAACCGATGGGGCGGCCCTGCATTAAGCGACGCAGGGAACCGGCGCCTCGAAGGTGCGCGGCTTCAGCGTGCGATCTCCATCGGACGCAGGACCCGCCATCCGATCCGCCGGCGCCCGCACAGGGGCAATTCCCAAAGGAGGAACTTCCGAAATGAAGATCGCAGCCAAGACTGCAATCGCCGCCGCCGTGGTGGCTGCTGGTATCGCGCTCAGCGCGACCAGTGCTTCGGCCTATGTCGCCTGCAACGGCGAAGGCGAATGCTGGCACGTGCATCGCCACGCCGCCTACCACTACGCACCGACCCTCGGCATCGTCGTCCACCCGGACACCTGGCGCTGGGGCGCGACCGACCACTACCGCTGGCATGACCATGCCGGCCGCGGCTACTGGCACAACGGCGCCTGGACCCGCTTCTAAGTATCTGATTTTGGAGGCGCCTCGCTTCAGGGGCGCCTCCACGCCTTTTCGCGCTCAGTGACCGGCGCCCGTCTGGCGCAGCACGTCCGAGAGCGCCGCATCGAATTTCACCAGATCGAAGTCCCGTGGATCGTCGTGGCCGTCGGCCCAGGCGTAGTCGATGGCGCTATGGAAGGCCGGGATCAGCCAGGTTCCGGCCCGCGTGCTGGCGGTCGCATAGAGCAGCGCCAGCGAGCGGTATTGCGCCTCGGTGAAGGCCGGGTCGGGGGCCACGCTGGCGTCGATCAGGCTCTCGCCCTCGCGCGGAATGCGCGGCTGGGTGAGCTCGTTGTGCAGGAACAGCCCCTTTCGCCACGGATTGATGTGCTCGAACTTGGTGGCCCGCCACGGGGTTGCGTAGTCGTAGGCCAACAGCACCTTGCCCTGACGGTTGATGAAGGTGTGGGCGGTGTAGTCGCCGCCGCAATAGCGCTCGCCCAGCCGGTTCAGGGCCGGATCGTCATTGGGCGGGAAATAGGGGCGGCCCAGGGCGCTCGAGGTGTCGTGGATCACGAAATAGCGGGCCGGCGGCCCATAGGGCTTGCCGCCCCAGGCGTGCGACACGCCGGTCTTCAGCCCGTCCGCCGGATAGGCGATGCCGTCCTCGCCCAGCAGGGCGAGCAGCCTGGCCCGGTCGAGATTGGCCGGAGCCCCGATCAGGCCATCCAGCGGCGCGCCCAGCGACCGGCGCGGCTTGAAATGGCCGATGTCGCCATCGGGCATCAGGCACAGCGCCTGCTCGTGCGGAGAGCCGACATAGGCCATGTCCTTGTCGGAGAAGGCGCAGAGCGACAGCCGGATCGGCTTGTCGATCGGCGGGCTGGGCGGGCAGGCCGGCGCCGGAGCCACCGCGGCCGCCGCGGCCGCCGCGCTTCCCGCCAGCGCCAGGACCGCCGCCGCCAAGATCACTGATAGGCCAAGCCTCATCTCACGCCCCCGGTAATTCCCCACGCCTTCATGGCCGAGGCAGCCCCCCGACGGCAAGAGTTGGGGCCATCGCCAGCTTGCTCTAGAGCAGCGTCATGCTGACTCTGCTGCTCCTGTTCGCGGTGGCGCTGTGGGCGGGCGTGCAGAACGCCCTGGCCGGCGGCGGCTCGTTCGTCACCCTGCCGGCGCTGATCTTCAGCGGCCTGGACGCGCGGACGGCCAACATCGCCTCGACCATCGCCCTGTTCCCCGGCCAGGTGACCACCGGCTGGGTGGGCCGCGCCATGGTTTCCGGCGCGGGGGGGCTGAAATTCCGCACCCTGACCATCATCAGCCTGGCCGGCGGAGCGGTGGGGGCGATGCTGCTGCTGCTGACCCCCTCGAGCTTCTTCGCGCGGCTGGTCCCGTGGCTGGTGCTGTTCGCCACCGGCCTGTTCACCTGGGGCAGCTTCTTCCGCAAGCCCGGCGACACCGCTCCGCACGTCGGGCCGCGCGCCACCGGCGTCTTGCAGTTCCTGATCGCCGTCTATGGCGGCTACTTCGGCGGCGGCATCGGCTTTCTGATGCTCGCCGCCCTGACTGCCGCGGGCCTGGCCGTCCGCGTGGCCGGGGCGACCAAGAATGTGCTGGCCGCGGTGATGAACGCCGCCGCGGTGGCGATCTTCCTGTTCACCGCCCTCTTTTCGGGTTTGGCCATCCCCTGGCCTCGAATCGCCGTGATCTGCGTCGGCGCCGTCCTCGGCGGCTACCTGGGCGCACGGCTGCTCCAGCGCGTGGACGAACGGGTCATCCGCGGCTTCGTGATCCTGCTGGGCCTGTGCCTGACGGTCGGCCTGTTCCTGCGCCGGAGCCCCTGACGGGGGGCCGGCCAGGTTCCGCGACTCGGCTCTAGTGCTCGGCCGCCGCCTGCTCGCCGCCCCAGTTGAACTTGGAGCGGGTGGTGCGCCTGGGCGACAGCGCCCCGATGATCAGGCCGCCCACGGTGTAGGCGAGCAGCGCATAGCCGCCGTCGATCAGGAAATCCTTCAAGGGCGCGACATGGATATAGCCCTCGGCCACGGAGGTTAGGCCGAACAGCACGCCCGCCGCCAGGCCGACGCCAAGGCCGCCGGAGGCCGAGCGACCGCTGAGTCCGATGATCCAGCCCAGTCCGAGCGACAGCACGAGCGCGTCGACGAGCTCCAGGCCCGCTGCCTTCTGGGCGCCCTGGATGCCGCCGATCGCCTTGGCTGCCAGGTGGCCCCAGTCGGCGCCGCCGAAGTGGGCGTACCAAAGATAGCGCAGGGCGACGATGAAGATGGCGCTGATGATAACGCCAAGCCAGTTGATACGCATAACCTCCCCCAAATCATGTGCGCGACAACCGAGACTTCAGCTCGGCTTGCTCAGGCAAGTCGCAAACGTTATCGAGAATTAGCCAAAAGGCGAGCGGATTCCAACCATCGGGTGTCTGGCGCAGATCGTGTTCGCCCCTCGCGCGAATTGATCGGCGGCGCCTGAACGCTTGAGCGGCGCCGAACGCTACCGCGTCCGGACAGATGAGGACCGCGGGCGATTTTCAAAGCCTGAGGCCCCGCCCGGCCCCTGCGGCTTTCCCTGCCGGCGCTGCGCCCCTATATCGGGCGGCTTCTTCGAGCCCCGGCCAACATGTCACGCATCCTCATCACCTCGGCCCTGCCGTACATCAACGGCGTCAAGCACCTCGGCAACCTGGCCGGGTCGATGCTGCCGGCCGACGTCTATGCGCGCTTCCAGCGGGCCCGGGGGCACGAGGTGCTCTACATCTGCGCCACCGACGAGCACGGCACACCGGCCGAACTGGCCGCCGCGGCGGCGGGCCAGGACGTCTTCACCTATTGCGAGGAGCAGCATGCCATCCAGCACCGGATCGGCCGCAGCTTCGGCCTCAGTTGGGACTGGTTCGGCCGTTCGTCCTCGCCGCAGAACCGCGCCCTGACCCAGCATTTCGCCGAGGTGCTAGAGGACAACGGCTACATCGAGGAACGCGCCGATCGGATGATCTATTCGATCGACGACAAGCGCTTCCTGCCCGACCGCTACGTCGAGGGCACTTGCCCGCACTGCGGCTACCGCCCGGCGCGCGGCGACCAGTGCGACAACTGCGGCCGGCTGCTGGATCCGCCCGACCTGATCGACCCCTATTCGGCGATCTCTGGCTCCAAAAAGCTCGAGATCCGCGACACGCGGCACCTCTATCTGTTGCAGACCAAGCTGGCCGATCCGATTCGCGCCTGGATCGATTCCAAGGCGGAGTGGCCGCCCTTGGCGCGCTCCATCGCCTACAAGCACCTGGACGAGGGGCTGATCGACCGCGGCATCACCCGCGACCTCGCCTGGGGCGTGCCGGTCATCCGTGGCGGCCAACCGCGCACCGGCTTCGAGGACAAGGTCTTCTACGTCTGGTTCGACGCGCCGATCGAATACATCGCCGCCACCCGCGAGTGGGCGGAGGCCAACGGCGGCGACTGGGAGCGCTGGTGGCGCACCGACAAGGGCGCCGAACACGTCCGCTATGTGGAATTCATGGGCAAGGACAACGTCGCCTTCCACACCGTGAGTTTCCCGGCGACCATCCTGGGCTCCCAGGAGCCCTGGAAACTGGTCGACACGCTGAAGGCATTCAACTGGCTCAACTGGTACGGCGAACGGTTCTCCACCTCCAGGAAGCGCGGCGTGTTCATGGACACCGCCCTGGCTCTGCAGCCCGCCGACTGCTGGCGCTGGTACCTGACCGCCAATTGCCCGGAAGGCTCGGACTCGGCCTTCACCTGGGAGCAGTTCCAGTCGGCGGTGAACCGCGACCTCGCCGACGTGCTGGGCAATTTCGTCAACCGCATCCTGAAGTTCTGCGAGGCCCGCTTCGAGGGGGTGGTCCCCTCAGGCGGCGAGCCCGGGCCGCTGGAGCAGAAGCTGTTCGCCGACCTGTCGACTGGTCTCGCCGATCTGACCGCTCAGATGGAGGCCATGGAGCTGCGCAAGTCGGCCCAGGCGGCGCGTGCGCTCTGGGTGCTGGGCAACGAGTACCTGACCGAGGCGGCGCCCTGGACCGCGATCAAGTCCGATCCGGAACGGGCCGCGCTGATCGTCCGCACCGGCATCAATCTGGTGGGCCTGTTCGCGCGCATCTCGGGTCCGTTCATCCCCTTCTCGGCGGAGATCATCGCCGAGGCGATCGGCGAGCCCTATCCGGCGCCCTGGCCGGGATCTGACGGAGCCGAAGCGCTGGCGCTGATCGGGGCGGGTCGGCCGGTGCGGGCGCCGGAGGTGCTGTTCAAAAAGCTCGAGGATGCCCAGATCGAGGCGTGGCGCCTGGAGTACGCCGGACAATCTTGAACCATGGTCGGTGAAACCGTCCCATTCACTTCGCGTTAGCTCTCCAAGTCGGTGACCCCGGCACAGGAGCGCCACACGCCATGCAATCGATCCCGTTCAAGTTATCCGTCGCCGCGATCCTGCTGTTGAGCAGCAGCGCGACCGCCTTCGCCCAGGGCTATGACAGCAACGCCGCCGGCGATAGCCAGAGCTACAGCCAAGACTCCGGTCAGCCCACGCCCCAGGACCAGGCCCAATACCAGCAGCAGCTGCAGCAATATCAGGACCAGCAGCAGCAGTATCAGAACCAGCGCAACGCCTACGACAGCCGCACCCAGGCCTGGCGCGATCGCCGCGCAGCCTATGACGCCCAGCACGACAGCTACAACGACCAGCAGTCCGCCTACGAGCAGCAGCGGGCGGACTATGACGCCCAGTACGGTGCAGGCGCCTGGGAGCGTCGCTATGGCTACGCCGACGCCCGAAGGGGAGGCTACGACTATTACCGGTCGAGCCCCTGCGAGCGGCGGGCGAGTTCGGGGGCGGCGGCGGGCGGGGTGATCGGCGCCCTGGCCGGCGCGGCCATCGGGTCCAGCGTGGCGGGACGAGGCTCCCACGCCACCGGCGCGATTCTCGGCGGCCTGGCCGGAGGCGCGATCGGCGCTGCGGCCGGGTCGAGCGCCGCCCAGTGCGATTCCACCGGCTACTACTTCGGCTACGAGGACACCTATCCCTATCAGGTCGCCGACGCCGACCGCTACGGACGGTACGACTACTATCGTCATAGTCGCTGCCGCCTGGCCATCGCCCCGGCCTATGTCGACGGATCGATGGACGACCGCTATGTGCGCGTCTGTCCCGACGGCGCCGGTCGCTACCGCATCACGCCCTGAGGGCGCGTCCTATCGCGGAAATGTCAGGGCCGGCCCGCGAGGGCCGGCCCTTTCCATATTGAAATTGAAGCGGCGTCAGCGCCGCGCGCGGTCGGCGTGGCGGGCCTTGATCTCGGCGGGGGTGATCTTCAAGGGGGAGGGTGCGATGGCGTTGTATCGCGCCGTGGCGTTCATATCGATCACCAGGTCGCGCTGGCCGGCCCAGACCATGTGCAGGGCGACATAGATGACCACGACCAGGCCCAGGTAGCCGATCCAGCGCACCCGGTTCAGCATCCGGGCGATCCACTCGGCGGCCAGGCCCATCAGGGCGATGGACAGGATCAGGCCGAAGACCAGCAGCGCCGGATGCTGCCGCGCCGCGCCGGCCACCGCCAGCACGTTGTCGAGCGACATCGACAGGTCGGCCAGCATGATCTGCATCAGGGCGCCGGCGAAGCTCTTGGCTGGCGCGGCGGCGCCCGCGACGGCGTGCTCGGCCTGGTGCGAGGCGCGCAGGTCGCGCCACATCTTCCAGCAGACCCACAAGAGGATCAGGCCACCGGCGAAGGTCAGGCCGATGATGTCGAGCAGCCGGGTGGCCAGGACGGCGAAGCCGATGCGCAGCACCACCGCCGCGCCGAGGCCCGACAGGATGGCGGCGCGCCTCTGGCCGGGGCTCAGCCCCGCCGCGGCCAGACCCACGGCCACGGCGTTGTCGCCGGCGAGGGTAAGATCGATCAGCAGGACCTGCAGGAGGACCAGGGCGTCCTGGATCAGAGGCGCCGGCAGCGCGGCCGCGTCGAACATCATCCTCAAATGCTTTAGCGAGGCCCGCTCGGCAAGCCGGAGGCCTGAGGCTTAGGGATGCTCGTCGCCGAAGTCGGCCGTCTCGAAGCTGTGGAAGCGCCGGCGCCGTTCCGCGCGCTCGCGCCGCGCGCTGGCGCCGCGCGCGATCGCGGCAAGCAGGATCACGATCAGGGCGAAGAGGCCCGCGGCCACCACCCGGTAAGACGGAACCTGGCCGAGGCCCGGCACGCCAAGCGTGGGACGGCCGGGGATCGTCAGGTCGCGCAGCCGCAACCGCGACAGGTCCGGCAGGCCGAACCGGCTGAGGTCGGGCACTCTCCAGGCCCCGAAGCTGAGGCGCCCGAGGCCGGGCGCGGCGACCGGGGCCGGCGCCGGGGCGCTGACGGGCGCGGCCGGGGCCACGACGGGAATCTGAGCGGTGACCGCGCCGAGGGCGAAGGTCAGGGGGGAGCCTGGTCCCTGCAGCGAGGCGGTCATGTCGGCGGTCAGCACCCCGCCGGCGGCGCCGGACGGCTTCACGTCCCAGCTGAAGACGGCCGGCTGGTTGATCTGGAGCCGCGCCGTCTGCTCGCCGTTGGGCGTGATCGCATAACCCTGGCCGGCGAGCTTGGCGGTGACCGAGACTTTGCGCGCGGCCGGGCCGAGGCTCGAGCTGGAGGCCCGCGCCTGGATGGTCCGCAGCAGGTCCGGGGGCAGGGTCAGCGCCACCTTGCCCTCGCCGCCGGTGGAAAGGGCGGACGGCACATCGAGCTTGGCGCCCTTCATGTCCTCGGCCGCGGCCGAGGTCAGCTGGCCGAGCTGGGTGGTGAGATCCACCGCAGGAGCGGCAGCGGCCTGGGCCGGCGTTGGCGTCGGCGTGGTGGGCCGGGTCTCGATCAGCGGCAGGGCCAGGGTGTGGTCCAGCGGTTTGATCGCCGGCTGTGGCAGCAGCACGGGCTTCGCCGTCGGCCTGACCTCGATGGCGGTCCGGTGCGGCCGCACCAAGTTGGCGGGGTGGGCGCGCGCGGCATGGGCGCGCGCGGGATGAGGCGCCGCGGGCCGCGCCGCCCGGGCGCTCCGAGGTTGGAGGTCATGACGGTGCGGCGGCGCGTAATGATCCAGCAGTCGGCCGCGCACGGGATGTTCGAACACCAGCTGATGATGGCGCAGGCGCCAGTGCTGGGCGCGCCGCTGCCGCAGCCACCGCTGGTAGGCGTCGTAGCGCTGGCGCTCGATGGCGCGTTCGCGGGCTTGGGCGCGATGGTCGTAGCCATAGCGATCGGCGCGGATATAGCCCTCGGCGTAGCTGATCTGCAGGGCAGCCGGCGGGGTGGCGGCGTCCGGCGCGGGCTCGGCCGGAGCGGGCGAGGCGAGCGCGGTGTCGCCGGCGACGAGGGCGGCTTCGGCCAGGGCGGGGTTTGGCGCGGCCTCGGCCGGCGGTCCGCCGGCCAGGGGCGGCGGGGCGCTTTCCTCGGCCACGGGCGGGACAACTGGCGGCGCCTCCGCAGGCGCGGAGCGGCTGCAAGCGGAGATCGCGAGGGCGGCGGCCAGGACTGCGGCGCA
>DATCFQ010000364.1:0-2677 GCA_036509495.1 Caulobacteraceae bacterium | reverse complement strand
GGCCTACGCCCCCCTCGCCGGCGAATTCGAGGCGCGTTCGGCATCCCCGTCGCTGGCGCAGGAGCGGCTGCGCCCAGCCGACCCCCTGGCGCTCTGGCCCGAGCAGCCCGCCAGCGAACCGTTCTACGAGAGCTTCGGTCTTCGACGGCTGGCGGAAGGCGCCTATCATCAGCTGATCACCTACGCTGGCCACGTGCGGCCGATCGCGGCCGCCCTGGGCGCCGAGGCCAATGCTTCCGGAGAGACGACGTGCACGTCACCGCCATTCTCGCCGTCCGCAACGAGCGCGCCTATCTCGGCAACTGCCTCGGGCACCTGATCGAGAACGGCCTCGACTACATCGTCATCGACAATGGCTCGACCGACGGCGCCGCCGAGCTGCTGCGCCAGCCGCGGTTCGCCGGAAGCCTGGTGGACTATCGCACCCACCCCTACGAGGGCGCCTTCGACTGGACCGGCCTGATGCAGGCCCGCGAGGCCGCCGCGGCCGAGGCCGAAGCCGACTGGGTGCTGTTCGTGTCGGCCGACGAGATCATGCACTCCTATGTTCCGGGCGAGACCCTGGCGCAGGGCATCGAGCGGCTGAGCCAGTCCGGAGCGGACGTCATCGATTTCAACGAGTTCGTCTTCCTGCCGATCGACCATGACTATGCGTCCGACACGCCGGGCGCCCAGCCGATGCTGCACTACTATTTCCACGAGCCCGGACGACCGCGGCTGATGCGGGCGCGGCGCAGATCGCTGCAGGTCAGTCACGTGGCCAAGGGGGGCCATGTGCTGGAGGGCGCGCCCTTCCAATTGGCGCAGGAGAGCTTCGCCCTGCGCCACTACCTGTTCCGCGACCAGGCCCACGCACTCGCCAAATATACCGGCCGGGTGTTCCGCCAGGACGAGCTGGAGCGGGGCTGGCACCGCAACCGCGTTGGGGTCGAGGCCAACCGCTTCGCCTTTCCGCCCACCGAGACCCTGCATCGGCTGGCCTATCCCGAGGACCGGGCGCTGCGCCGCGATACGCCCCGCATGTCGCACTACTGGGAAGACCGATCCGAAGCGGCCGTGTGACCCGGCAATTTTCTGAGCCGCCGGTCTCGGCTAAGACCCGGGGCATGTCGGAACGACAGGTGCTCACCATCGAGATCGGCCAGGCCGAAGCCGGCGTGCGGCTGGACCGCTGGTTCAGGCGGCATTGGCCCCACCTCGGCCAGAGCCAGATCCAGAAGCTGCTCCGCTCGGGCCAGGTGCGCGTCGACGGCGGCCGCGCCAAGGCCGACACCCGCCTGCCCGCCGGCGCCAAGGTGCGCGTGCCCCCCCTGCCCGAGGCGGCCCCGGCCGGCGCCCGCGAAGAGCTGTCGGACCGCGACATCGCCTATGTCCGCTCCCTGGTGATCTACGAGGACGACGAGGTGCTGGCGCTGAACAAGCCCTCGGGCCTGGCGGTGCAGGGCGGCACCAAGACCAGCCGTCACGTCGACCGGCTGCTCGGCGCCTGGGGCGAGGGGCTGGAGCGCCCGCGCCTGGTCCACCGGCTGGACCGCGACACCTCGGGCGTCCTCTTGCTCGGGAAGACCCCGGCCGCCGCCGCGCGGCTCTCCGGCGCCTTCGCCAAGCGGCGCGCCGAAAAGACCTACTGGGCCATTGTGGTCGGCAATCCGAGGCCGATCGAGGGGATCATCGAGCTGCCGCTGATGAAGGTCGGCATCGGCGACCGCGAACTGGTGCAGCCCGCCTCGCCCAAGGATCCCCGCGCCGAGGCGGCCGAGACCGAGTACGTCACCGTCACCCGCGCCGGTCCCCGCGCCGCCTGGCTGGCGCTGCGCCCGCACACCGGCCGCACCCACCAGCTTCGCGCCCACATGCAGGCCATCGGCCACCCGATTCTCGGCGATCCCAAATACGGCGACGAGGCCTCCGCGGCCCTGTCGGAAGGGCTGTCGCTGCAGTTGCACGCGCGCCGGCTCGAGCTCCCGCACCCCTCGCGCGGGCGGCTGGCGATCGAGGCGCCGCTGAGCCCGGAGATGAAGGCCGGCTTCGAGCGCTTCGGCTTCGACCAGCACGAGGCGGCGGCCGATCCCTTCGCCCGCATCAAGCGATGAGGCCGCCATGCTGACCCGAGGCAAGGCCCAGTCCGCCGAGCGCCCCAGGCGCTTCTATGCCGCCGCCGATCCGGGCGCCCTCGAGGACGGCTTCGGCGTGCTGCTCGATGGCCGGCCGGTGCGCACGCCCGGCGGGACGCGGATGATACTCCCCACCCTGGGCCTGGCCCAGCTGGTCGCGGCGGAATGGGCCGCCCAGGGCGAACGCATCGTCATCTCCGACATGCCGGCCACCCGCCTGGCCTACACCGCCATCGACCGGGCGGCGGATGCGCGGGACGCGGTCGCCGGCGAGATCGCCGACAAGGCCGGCGCCGACGTCCTCTGCTATTTCGCCGAAGCGCCCGACAGCCTGGTCGAGCGCCAGGTCGCCGATTGGGGCCCGATCCTGGACTGGGCCGCCGGGGATCTGGATCTCCAGTTCGTCCGCGTCACGGGGCTGATCCACCAGCCGCAGCCGGAGGCGACGCTGGCGCGGCTGCGGAGCCTGGCGCTGGAGCTGACCGACTTCGAACTCACCGGCCTGATCAACGCCGCGGGTCTCTACGGCTCGGCGATCCTGGCCTTCGCCCTGCAGCGCGGCC
>DATCFQ010000363.1:0-10098 GCA_036509495.1 Caulobacteraceae bacterium | reverse complement strand
TGGCGCTTCACCTCCATGGCGAAGCGGTCGATGGCGTATTCGATCTTGGTCGGGGCGTAGGCGTAGAAGTGGCCGAAGCCGCCGCCGACATAGGGGGTCGAGCCCATCTGCCAGAACAGCCAGGACAGGGTCTCGGCGCGGGCTTCGCCGTCCTTGGGCAGGAAGGCGCCGAACTTCTCGGCCAGGTGCATCAGGATGGCGCCCGACTCGAAGACCCGGATCGGCTTCGGCCCCGAGCGGTCGACCAGGGCCGGGATCTTGGAGTTTGGATTGGCCGCCACGAAGCCGGAGGAGAACTGATCCTGCTCGCCGATGCGGATCAGCCAGGCGTCGTACTCGGCGCCGGCGTGGCCGGCGGCCAGCAGTTCCTCCAGCAGGATGGTGACCTTCTGGCCGTTGGGCGTGGCCAGGGAATAGAGCTGGAAGGGATGCTTGCCGACCGGCAGCTCCCGCTCGAACTGCGCCCCGGCGGTGGGCCGGTTGATGTTGGCGAAACGGCCGCCGTTCTCCTTGTTCCAGGTCCAGACCTTGGGGGGGGTGTAGTCGGAGGATTGGGTCATCTGGAGCTCCAGTCGCGCGATGCAGGGCGGCCCGGTGCCGATATGGGCGTCCAGCTCCGGCTGCGCCAGCGGGGAATCGCCGACCGCCGCGGCTAAGGGGCGGTGGTGGGGCAGGCCCGGTCGGCCCGGCGCGTATCGCAGACCCAGACGCTTGCGAGATAGGCCGTCATGGGCGCGGCGTTCTCCCGCGTCAGGGCCGCGCGCACGGCGTACTGGACCACATAGAGCGCGTCCTGGCCCTTGATCAGCTTGATGGTGCTGTTCTCCGGCTTGCCGGCCTGCGTGTTGAGCGGGCAGTTGAACTGCCAGAGCGAATATCCGTAGCCCCGCTCCTGGCCGTCCTCGAGCTTGCGCACGTCGGCGCCGGCGCAGGCCGCCTCCCAGGTCGACTCGATCCCCCTGGCGAAGTCGTCCGGGTCGACGCCCTTGAGGTTCTGCAGGACCTGCACCGTGACCATCCGCGACCAGTCGGCGACCGTCTCGCCGGCCGGCACGTATTCGGCGATGATCGTCGGGCCATCCCGCGCCTGCCTGGCGACCTGGAAGCCTTCGGGCAGGGGGGTCATCACGTTCTCGTCGACCAGCCTGCCCGGCGCGGCCGGCGGCGCTGTCGCCGGCGGATCGGCGGCAAGGGCCGGGGCGGCGATCACCATGACCATCAGGACCGCCACGGAGTTCGCTAGATATCGGACCATCGACCGCCTCTGCCTGCCTAGCCCCCGATCATGCGATCCATTCTATGCAGGGTCCGATGGAAATGCCCAAGGTCCTGGTCCACCGAGCCGATGGGGCGAAAACCCTGGCGGGTCCAGAACCGGTGGCCCGCAGCGTTCTGCTCGATGACGGCGAGGCGGAGGGATCGCGGCGAGGCGAAACGCTCGCAATTGCGGCGCCGCACCCCTGCCGTCCGCCGCGGCGGAAGGCGCCTGCCCGAGCCGCCAGGACTTGCGCGAGGCGCGAATAAGATATAATCTTACCTCTGTCTTACCGGATGGAACCATGGCCGCCTCTCCTCCCCTAAAGACCCGCGTCTCGACCAAGGGGCAGGTGATCCTGCCCAAGCCGATCCGGGAACAGCGGAACTGGCCTGTCGGCACCGAACTCGTGGTGGAGAACACCGAGGCCGGCGTCTTGCTGCGCGCCGCCCCAGCCTTCGAACCCTCGTCGATCGGCCAGGTCTTTGGCATGCTTCGCCGCCCAGGGCGGGCCTTGACCATCGAGGAGATGGACGCGGCCTTGGAAGAAGAGGCGCGCCGGCGTGCTGGCGATTGACACCAATGTCGTCGTCCGCCTGCTGGTTGCGGATGACCCGGTCCAGGCCGAAGCCGCGCGCGACCTTGTCGAACGTGAGGACGTGCTGGTGTCCGCGACTGTCCTGCTCGAAGCGGAATGGGTGTTGAGAAGCGCCTATGGCCTGGATCGGTCCGCGGTGCTCCAGACGCTGTCGGCGTTCTGCGGTTTATCACACGTCGTCCTGGCCGAGCCTGATCGCGTCGCGATGGCCATCGCGTGGGCCCTGGCGGGGCTGGACGTCGCCGACGCCCTGCATCTGGCGGGCGCCGCGGGATGCGAGGCGTTCGTCACGTTCGATCGCAGGTTGTTCCAGGCGGCGGCCCGCGTCCCTACAGCCCCGGCCGTCAGACTGGCCTGAGCGGACCCCCCTACTCCGCCGCTTCGGGGAGGCCGTGGCCCGGCGCCGGCGCCGGCGCGGGGCGGCGGCCGGTGATGACGGCCCAGAGCTTGGCCATCCGCCGCCTCAGCACCACCGGGGCGGCCAGGGCGGCGGGGGTCAGGAACAGGGTCAGCAAGGTCGCGAAGCTGAGGCCCCAGACCACGGTGCCGGCCAGCTGGACCCACCACTCCGAGCCCGGCGCCCGGTACTCGACATGGCCGGTGCGGAAGGCCGGATCGAGCTGGAACATCAGCGGCAGCAGGCCGATCACCGTCACCACCGTGGTCAGCATCACCGGCCGGAAGCGCTGAACCGCCGAGCGCAGCGACGCCTCGGCGTCGGAATAGCCGTCGCGCTTCAGCCGATAGAAGGTGTCGACCAGCACGATGTTGTGGCCCACCACCACGCCCATCAGGGCGACGACGCCGGTCCCGGCCATGATCCAGGAGACATAGTCGAAGGTGTGGAACAGGTTGACCTGGATGCCCAGCACCACCCCCACGGTCGACAGCACCACCGCCGACAGGGTCACCACCACCCCGTAGAAGCTGTTGAACTGCCAGAGCAGGATCATGCCCATCATCGCCATGATGGCCGCGACGGCCCAGCCGAAGAACTGCAACGCATCGCCCTGGTCCTCGTCGTTGCCGGCGAACTTCCACTTCACGTCCGAGGCGATCGGCGCGGTCTTCATCCAGCCCTTGAGGTCGGCGACCACCAGATTGGCGGCGTTGCCCTTGGAGGCATTGGCCTGCAGCAGCACCAGCCGCTCGGAATTGCGGCGGTGGATCACTGTCACCTGCTGGGCGGGGATGCGCCGCACGAAGTAGCTCGCCGGCACCGAGCCCTGGGGCGTGTTGATCATCAGCTGGTCGAAGGCGGCGATGTTGCGGTCGGCGGCCGGGAAGCGCACCCGGATGTCGAGTTCGTCGCGGGAATCGTCGGGCCGGAACTTGCCGACCAGCACCCCATCGGTGACGAACTGGATGGCCTGGCCGACGGTCGAGACGTCGACGCCGTAGCGGCCCGCCGCGACGCGGTCGACCGCCAGGTCCCACTCGATGCCGGGCGAGGTGCGGTTGTCCTCCAGCTCCATCAGCCGGGTATCGCCGCGCATGTGGGCCAGCACCAGGTCGGCAGTGTGGTTCAGATCCGCAGGGCTGTTGGACCTCAGCTCGACCTGGATGTCCTTGCCGTTGCTGGTGCCGCTCGACGGCTGGCGCACCTCGATGCCGAGGCCCGGCATGGTCCCGATGCGCTCGCGCACCTCGTCGGCGATGTCCTGGCCGCGCTTATGCAGCTTCTTCAGCTGCTGGTAGTCGACGAACTGGACCAAGATCCGGCCGATGGAATCGTTGGGCGCCCCGCCGGTGCCGACCGAATTGCTGCGGCCGGTCCGCACATAGGTGGCGGCCACCCCCTCCTGGCCGGCCAGCTTTCGCTCGACGCTCTGCACCAGCTGGTCCTGGGCCTCGACCGAAAGGTTGCCGCGCGCCTGGACGTAGACGTTCACGTGATCGGGGTCCTGCTTCAGGAAGAACTCGGTCTTGTGCTGGGTCAGGGCGAACCAGGCGAAGATCGCAATGATGACCGCCAGGGCCGCGCCGGTGACCAGGAACGGCCGTTCCATGGCGCCGCCGAGGGTGCGCGCATACCAGCCCATGAAGCCGTTCATCTGGCGCGGGTCGCCGCGCTCGGACTTCTCGATCTCGGCCAGCATGTGCGGATCCACGCCCGCCTTGCGGCCGGCCACCGAACCCAGGGCCGGGGTGAAGATCAGGGCGACGAAGATCGACGATGAGAGAACGAAAATCAGGGTCATCGGCAGCCAGCTCATGTAGCGGCCGGCGATGGAATTCCAGAACAGGAAGGGCACGAAGGCCGACAGGGTGGTCAGGGTGCCGTTCATCACCGGCCAGAACATCCGCTTGCCGGCCATGGCGAAGGCCAGCTCCTTCGGATGGCCCTCGGCCATCTTGCGGTCGGCGTACTCGACCACCACGATGCCGCCGTCGACCAGGATGCCGACCGCCAGCACCAGGCCGAACATGACCATCATGTTCAGGGTCATGTGCGCCGCTTCCAGCATGAGGAAGGTCAGCATGAAGCAGCAGGGGATGGCGGCGCCGACCATCAGCCCCTGGCGCACGCCCAGGCTGGCGATGATCACCACCATCACCAGGATCGAAGCGGTGATCAGGCCCGATTCCAGCAGCACCAGCATGCGCCCGATCTGGTCGGACTGGTCGAAGGCGAAGTCGGCCTGGACGTTGGCCGGCCAGGCCTTCTGCTCGTCGGCGACGGCGGCCTTGATGGCCTTGACCGTGTCCAGGATGTTGGCGCCCGGCCGCTTGGTGACGTCCAGCGCGAAGGCCGCGCCGCCGTTGTAGCGGCTGATCGAGGTGGGATCCTTGAAGGTGCGGCGCACCTGGCCGATGTCGCCAAGCGTCACCAGCCGGTCGCCATTGGTCTTGATCGCCAGGGCAGCGATGTCCTCGGGTCGCTGCACCACGCCGGGCACCTTGACCGAGAACATGCCCTGGCCGGCCTGCAGGTCGCCGGCCGGGACCAGCTGGTTGTTGTTGCGGATCAGCCCGGCCAGCTCGGCGGGGGTGACGCCATAGGTCTGCATCCGCACCGGGTCGATGGTGACTTCCATCATCTCCTCGCGGCCGCCGTTGAGGTCGACCTGGAGGACGCCGTTCAGGCCCTCCAGCCGGCGCTGCAGCTGCTGGGCCTCGCGCACCAGCGCCCGCTCCGGCGCCGAGCCGTGCATGATGACGGTGATCACCGGATTGTCGGTGGCGGCGGTGATCTGCTGGATCACCGGCGGCAGGGCGTCCGGCGGGAAGCGGCCGCGAGCCTGGTCGACCTTGGCGCGGACGTCGTTCAGCGCCCGGTCGGGGTCGGCCTCGGGCTCGAACTGCAGCAGCACCACGGCGGCGCTTTCCACCGCCTGGGCGTTCATCTCCTTCAGCCCCTCGATGGACTGCAGCTCGGTCTCCAGCGGGCGGACCAGCAGGCGCTCGGAGTCCTCGGGGCTGACGCCGGGATAGACCACCTGCACGAAGATGTAGCCGTAGTTGATGTTGGGGTCGGCCTCGCGCGGCAGGGTCAGATAGGCGGCCAGGCCGAACAGGGTCAAAAGCGCGGTGATGGCCAGGACCACCTTCCGCCGCTTGATGGCGCCATCGATCAGAGCCGCGATCATCCGCCGGCGACCTTCACCCGCTGGCCTTCCGAGACATAGGCCTGGCCGACGGTGATCACGCGCAGGGGTCCGCTCAGACCGGACACCCACACCCCGCCGGGGGTCTCATCCAGCACCTTGACGGGGGCGAAGGCGACCGACCCGCCGCCGCCAATATAGCGCACCCCCTGCCGTCCCGCCGAGTCCAGCACCAGGCTCGAGGAAGGCACGAGATGGGCGGCCACCTGGCCGGCGTCGATGCGGACCTCGGCCGAGAGGCCGGCGCGGACCACAGAGCCGGAATTGCGGGCGATGATCTCCACCGGATAGGTGCGGGTCTGGGGATCGGCGTCCTTGGCGATGGCGTAGACCACCCCGTCGATCCGTTCGCCCGAGGCCAGCAGGACGTGGGCCGGGGCGCCCAGGCGAACCTTGGCGATCTCGGTCTCGGGCACGTCGCCGACGATCTTCAGGGGATCCAGCTCGATCACCACCCCGCAGGCGCCGCCGGGGGCGAGGTAGCCGCCGACCTCGATGTCGCGCTCGTTGAACACCCCGGCGAACGGCGATTTGATGTTGGTCTGGTTCAGCGCCACCTCGGCCTGGCGCACCGAGGCCGAAGCCTCGTCGAGACTGGCCTGGTCCGACAGCACCTGGGTCGGCGAGCGGAAGCCGCGGGCGGCCAGCTCGGCGGAGGCCTTCTGGGTCAGCTGCTTGGACCGCTCGTTGGCCTTGGCCTGGTCGAGCGTGGCCTGGCGGGCGTCGACCTTGAGCTTGCAGAGGGTCTGGCCGGCGGCGACGGTGGTCCCCTCGCGCACCGGGGTGGCGGCCACCACGCCGGCGGTCTCCGAGCGCACGCTGACCGAGCGGGCGGCCTGGGTGCGGCCGCGCATGGCCACCACGTCGGGCCGCACCTGGGGCTGGATAAGGGCGACCTGGACGCTCGGGCGGGTATCGGGCGCGGCCGCCGCCTTGGCCGCGTGGCCGTGGCCGGCGTTGATCAGACCGGTCACCAGGAAATACAGGGCGAACGCCGCGAGGATGCCGCCGACCACCAGATAGCGGGGCTGGAAGCGCATATCTATTTCCCCCGTAGAGTCCTGGCGGTCGTCCGAACGGCGCACGAAGGCGGTTCTGTGGTGCAATTCATGCGCGAGCAAATGAATTAGACGTAAGTTTTCTCGCAGATGTCCGCGACATCTCAGCGCTCTCACCCCGCGCGCTTGGCATAAGCGCCTGACGTCATGGCGAGAGCGAGGCGATCGGGGATCAGGCGGCTGATCGCGGCGATGATCTTGTTGGGCGCGCCGGGGACGCAGACCGGCCGGTTCGCCTCCACCGCGGCGAAGCCCGCGCGGGCCACCGACGCCGCGTCGCTCCACAGCCACCTGGGCGTGATCTTCTGCATCCGCCGGCGGGTGCGATTGACGTCGTGGAACTCGGTCAAGGTAAAGCCGGGGCAGAGCGCGGTCACCTGCACGCCAGACCCCCGCGCCTCCAGGTGCAGGGTCTGGGAGAAGCGGACCAGGAAGGCCTTGATCGGGGTGTAGAGCGTCTGGCCGGGCGATCCGGGCAGGAGGCCCGCCAGCGAGGCGACATTGAGGATCCGGCCGAAGCCGCGCTCGGTCATGGCGGGCAGCACCGCGTGGGTCAGCTCGCAGACCGAGGTCAACATCACCTGCAGCATGGCCGCCTGCTCGGACCAGGCGGTGACGGCAAAGCGTCCGGGGATGCCGTAGCCGGCGTTGGCGACCAGGCCCGAGACCACGCGTCCGCGCGCGGCGACGGCAGCCAGGATCCGATCGGCGGCGCCAGCTTCGGCAAGATCGGCGGCGATGGCGAAGGCCTCGACGCCGTGGGCGGCGGCCAGCTCGGCGGCCAGGGCGGCCAGCTGGTCCTCGCGCCGGGCGGTGAGGGCGAGGTCCCAGCCATGGGCCGCGAACACCCGCGCCAGCTCAGCCCCGATCCCGGCCGAGGCGCCGGTGATCAGGCAGAGCGGGCGAAGAGAGGCGTCGGGCATGAGGGGAGCGTGGCCACGAACCCCCAACTCCGCAACCCACTAACCTCGGTCATCCCGGACGAAGCGCGCAGCGCGTAGATCCGGGATGACGGGGGTTATTGTGGGCCTAATGCCCGCCCGCGCCCTCGTAGACGCCCGGGGCCTGGGCTTCGTTCTCATCCGCCGCCGGCTTCACCAGCACGAAACGGCGGTCGCAGTAGGGGCATTCGACGCAATTGGCTTCGCCCATCTCCAGATAGACGCGCGGATGGCCGAGGGCGCCGCCGACGCCGTCGCAGGCGATGCGGCGCACGCGCACCTTCACCACCTCGGCCGGGTCGGCATAGGGGATGGATGCGGTCTCGGACTCGCTGGCCATGCGGACGCTCCGGCAAGTGGGAATGTGACCTGCTTGGCAATCAGGTCCAGCGCGCATACCTATGCGCCGGGGCTCATCAGCGTCAACTCGACGGGCGCCCCGCACCCATTCCCAGAACCCAGGCCCGCCGCCTCCATGGAACTTCCCGACTACGCGATCGAGGCCATGGGGGTGGTGAAGGTCTTCCCGGCCACCAAGACCACCGCCGCCAAGACGGCGCTGGACGGGATCGAGCTGATGATCCCGCGCGGCTCGATCTTCGGGCTTCTGGGACCCAATGGCGCCGGCAAGTCGACCTTCATCAACATCCTGGCCGGCCTCTGCCGCAAGAGCGCGGGCACGGTGAAGATCTGGGGCCTGGACATCGACACCAGCCCGCGCGACGCCCGCGCCGCCATCGGCGTGGTGCCCCAGGAAGTGACCGTCGACGTCTTCTTCACCCCGCGCGAATCGCTGGAGGTCCAGGCCGGCTATTACGGCGTGCCCAGGAAGGAGCGGCGCACCAACGAGCTGCTGAACGCCATGGGGCTGGGCGACAAGGCCGAGGCCTATGTGCGCCAGCTGTCGGGCGGCATGAAGCGGCGGCTGATGGTGGCCAAGGCCATGGTGCACAATCCGCCGGTGCTGATCCTCGACGAGCCGACCGCGGGCGTCGACGTCGAGCTGCGCCGCCAGCTCTGGGCCTATGTCGAGGAGCTGAACCACCTCGGCGTGACCATCGTGCTGACCACCCACTATCTGCAGGAGGCCGAAGAGCTCTGCGACACCATCGCCATCATGAACCGCGGCCAGGTGGTGGCCTGCGAGCCCAAGTCGAGCCTCTTGCGGCGCATGGACATCCGCACCGTGGTGGTGACCCCCGAGACGCCGCTCCTCGCCGTGCCGCCCCTGGGCGGCTTCGACGCCAAGATCCGCGCCGACGGCAGCCTGGCGGTGGCCTTCAAGACCACCGAATCGGGGGTCGAGGCGGTGCTGGCCGCCGTCCGCGCCGCCGGCGTGCACATCAAGGACCTGTCCACCGAGAACCCCGACCTCGAGGACGTGTTCATGTCCCTGACCTATTCCGCGCCCGAGACGGTGGATCCCACTGCGTTCTGACGTCCGAAAGAGGGGCGGGCTCGCGTTGCGCCCGGAAAACCTTTCCGCTAGGTTCCGCGCCCTTCCGGCCCGCGGCCCAAAGGCCCAAGCACCCGTAGCTCAGCTGGATAGAGCGCAGCCCTCCGAAGGCTGAGGTCACAGGTTCGAATCCTGTCGGGTGCGCCAGCGGTTTTCGGCTCCAGGAAATAGCGATCGGCTTGCTGGAGCGGACCCCGCCGTCAGGCCCTTCGCCTTCAAGTCTGGGCCGTTACCTGGATGAAATAGTTCGGAAGGAACCACCTCGGCGTGCGATAGCTTCACAGGGTAGGCAAGGTTCGAGGAAGAGATTCGAAATGCACTTGGCAAAGGCAATCCTGTTCCTGACGGTCGCCGGTCTCAGTCTCGCGGCCTGCAATCAACACACCGCACAGGCGCCCGGTGCGCCGGCCACCGGCGCCCCGATCGCCAGCCTCCCGCTGGCCGAGGGCGCGCCGCCGCCTCTTATCGCCGCGCCGGCGCTCGCCGCCTTGCCGGCGGCGGCTCCGATCCAGACCATCGCGACGCCTCAGCGCGAGCGCTACCGCTACATCGATCGAGCCCAGTCTCTCGGCGCCGCATTCGCGGACAGCCCGCCGGACTACACTGTCGACTACCAGGGCGTGCGCCCATGGATCTGGCGCTCGAACCGCGGCGAGTATCGCGTGGTCGAGCCGACGCCCCACGGTGACCGAACCTATTATTTCGACGCCGGATCGGATGCACCGTTCCTGGTCAGCGACCCGGAGTATGTCTACGGCTACGACCAGGGCTCGCTGGCGGCGGTCTATACCGCCAACGGCGACGCGGCCCCCTACGACACCCAGGCCGCCGAGCGGGCGGCCCGTTACCTCGCCCGCGCCCGCGCCCTTTATGACGCGGCGATCCACGAGCAACGGCAGGCGGCCTATGCCCAGGCCTGGCGCGAGCGCCGCGCCCGGGTTCTGGCGGACCAGCAGGCCTGGGCCGCCAATGAGCAACGGGACGCCGATTGGCGTGCGTGGCACGAGCAGCATCAGCGGGCCGAGCAGCCCGACTGGGACCGCGAGCGCTCCATGCGGGTCGCCTACGCCGCCCAGACCGCTGCGGCGATCGGCGCCGCGATCGGCGAGGCTCGTCAGCCCGCGCCGGGGCCCACGCGCACGCCCAATTCCGGATATGGCTCCCCGACCCGGCCCCCGCCTG